>CALXVD010000003.1 GCA_944391865.1 uncultured Clostridia bacterium | reverse complement strand
CAACAACACTAGACGACCCAGAGTTTCCAGACAAACAATATATGATAGACTTTGATAAAATAATACCAGAACCAAGAGATGAATCCGAATGTCCCGATGAGTACAAAGTGAACAAGTCTTCATCAATAGAAATGTTAAAAGACAAACCTTGGTTTAACTGGTATAAATGGCACATAGACCACTGGGGTACTAAATGGGATGCTTATGACTGCTATACAAAAATAGGTAAGTCTTATATTCAATTTGTATTTTCAACAGCTTGGGCAGCACCAATGCCAATAATCTATAAACTAGGAATACTAGGTTATGATATAGACGTAAAATATGCAGACGAAGATTATGGAGTGAATTGCGGGAAGCTGAAGTACACAAGTGAACAAGGCTGGACACACTGGAATAGTTTAGATATGAAAGACTCAGTAAGATTTGCCAGAGAAGTCTGGAAACATTAAATAGAAAGGAGTGATAGTAATGGGATACAGAAGTGATGTGTATTTAAAAACTACAACTGAAGGTTATATAATAATCAAAAGAAGAAATGATAGTATAACAAATCCAGACCATAGATTATTAAAATATGCAGATGGTATCAAGAAAACATCAAATGGATTTTATAAAATAGTATTTGTCGATATTAAATGGTATGAATCTTATGAAGAAATAAAATGGTTTAATAACAGTTTAGAGGTATTAAAAGAGCAAGATATACCTTACGCATTCATAAGAATAGGAGAAGACGCAGACGATATCGAGTACAAAGTTAACTGGACAGATGATATACCAGAAGAAATAGCTACCTTCGAACCATACACAGAAGTGAACGACGATGATTGGAGTAATTATGAAGATGTAGATGATGACAAAGACCACATAAAGAAGGTAATGTTTGACCTATTCGATGAATACGAAAAATGCGATGACATCAGGAGTGCACTTCGAGAATTGAACAGCGATGGAGAGGTTACAGAAGAAGAATATGATTATGCAATATCACATTGGGAAGACTTATTGAAAGAATGGGAAGAAAGAAAGGGGGAATAATTTATGGACGTACTAAATGTTACAGAAGAATTAACTTTAAATGATGTGGAAGTAAGACATATAATTACAGTACCAGGATATAGGGGTAATGTAACAAACATATTTATATTCATAGATAAAGAGGCTAATACATATTATTGGGTAACAGCGAGCCACCAACCATTTGTGGAAGGTAATATCTATGATATAGAATGTAAATGTAACAGAGGTAGAGGTAATAGGTTGAGCTATGTGAAAATCATACGCTCAGGAAGCACGAAGACTGTTCAAAGTGAACAACCAGCAGCAAAACCAGATGCAGAAGATGTACTTCTAGGCTTAAAAGACTATTGATATACACTTGACTTTTAACTAAAAATGTTATATAATACAAGTGGAAAGGAGTTGAGAAATATGAAGATAAATGGAAAAGAAATCAAAGCTAAACAGTTTGCTTATGATGGTTGTCATAAAATATATTTAATAGAAGACACTGACGACTTAAAAGAAGCCAAAGACATAGGTTATGACATATATGATATTAAATTATTAAAAGAAACTTATGACGACTCTTGTTCATTACGATTTATAGATAACTGGAAATTAACTGAGCAAATAGTACCACAATTTGAAACTGCTAAATTTGAAGAATAGAAAGGAGTGATAGTTATGGATAAACCATTAACAGTAAAAGAATTGGCTAAGTTATGCCAAGACGAAATTGAAAAAGGTAACGGTGATTGTTCAATTATGTTGTCGAATGATGACGAAGGTAATGGTTACCATTACTTATGGTATACTTTCATATCAGCAAATGAGCTTAAAGGGTCTTACGAATTAGAAGGCTCAATAGACGAAAATATTGCACCAATAGATAAGACAATTATATTAGGATAACTTTCTTTATTACTTGAACAGGAAAGTGCCTCAGAATCGATTCTGAAAAGAATTAGATATATTATTTAAAGAAAGGAGAGATAAAAATGGAAGAAGGAAAATGTCCAAAGTGTGGAAACTATAATTTAGATTATGACGCAATGGAAATTGAAGGTAACTCTATTTATTATCCTTGGACTTGCGAAGATTGTGGTGCATCAGGAAAAGAATGGTATAACTTAGAGTTTAGTGAACAAGAAATAGATGAAGAGGGAGGTGAATAGTTATGTTTGAAAATATTGTAGGACAAGAGCAAGCGAAACTAGCTATTCAGGATTGGTACACGAGTGAACAGCAGCCATTATTAATTTATGGCTCATCAGGATTTGGCAAAACATTATTTGCTGAAAGTCTAGGTGCAAGGACAATTGATACAACTCAGTTTAGAGGTGATAGAATGAACACAATATTGAAGCCAATCAAAGAATCTGAAGATGGTGAAATCCTATTCTTTGACGAAATTCATAGTCTTCCAGGCAAAGTTTTAGAAGGCTTATACAAAGTAATAGACAAAGGGACATTCTATGACACAGAATTAGGTATAGATTTACCATTACCTAAGGTAAAATACATCTTTGCTACGAATATATTAAACCCTTTACCTGAAGCATTCAAAAACAGATGTAAGTTTGTAGAGCTTCAAAATTACTCTGAAAGCGAATTAATGGAGATAGTCCATAAAGTTAATCCAATGCTGAACGAAAACGCTTTAAAACCGATTGTGAGAGCTTCTAAGGGTGTTCCTAGGACGGCTCTTTCATTAGCGAAATCTATGAAAGCTGGAGCAATAACTGAGAAGTATGACTCATTAGATGAAGCTAAAGTGAACAGTCTTCTAGAATCCAGATTTGCAATTAACGGGGACACAGGCTTGAGCGAAAAAGAATTCAAAATAATCCAGAAAGTTGTTCAACGTGGCAGATTATCTACCACGGCTGTGGCAAATATTCTAGGATGCACAATTCAAGATGCTAAATTATTATACATCGAACCACTTCGAGCAAGTGAATGGTTGGCAGTTGGCTCACAAGGTGTTATTCCTGGATATAAGGCTCATAAAAACTATAAGATATTTATGACAAGGACGGTATAGAAACCGTCCTTTTCCTTAGAGCCACAAGGGTTTGGGGTATGAACGAAACAAATGTTCGATATATGCGTATGCAAAGTTGTGTGTGCGTATTTTTTATTTTACCCAAAAGCTGTTCACAAATTAATAAGGAGGTGATAAAAATGAAAAAATTCAATTCATATATAATATGTTTAAACACTAATATAGTATATCAAGGCGTAAGACAAGCTGAAAGAATTTTAGGCATAGACCATAGCAACTTATCAAAAGTATGTAAAGGTATGCGTAATTCAATAAATGGTCTCAAATTTGAATATTTTAATCCTGAAAAGCATAAAAATTATGACCCCAGTGTATAATGACCCCAGTGTGTGTATCAGAACCCCAACGCGTGTGTGTCAAAACCCCAAGACTTGTTCAAGATTTATTCAAGAAGATGATACAGGTGATAGATGAACAAAAATTAAAGAATGATGTTGAGTAACGTTAATTAATAATCTAGAAGGGCGTGTATAAAAATACACCCCTTTTTTGTTCACTTTTTTTATTAATCAAACTTTTTTTATTTTTTTTTTATTATAATCCCGACGCCGACCCATCGCAAATTATTTCTCAACAAATATTGTTCACTGAAACCCTTGTGATTGCTCTGCTTTAAAATTTCTTGATTTGCTTTTATTGTTTATAAATGTCAGCAAAGCAAGCAGTTTATAATAATATATATAATCGACTTTAAACTAATTCTGTTCAATTGTTAAAAATTGTGTATAAAAAAGCAAATCAATCACAGGTCAATCAAGGAAATCCTTGGTACTGTAAGTATATATCATTTTGATTGCTCTGCTATTGATAAAAAACAAAGTTCTCTATAGAAAAATACATATAAGAAGTTAAAACAAAAACGTAAAAATTTATATCCTGTGTCGATTTATAAACAGCAAATCAATCAAATTTTGTTTTCTTACTCTCTCAATGCTTTTCTTGATTGCCCAGCAAAGCAATATTTATCAACAAGACAAAAATGGCATGACCAAATTGTAAAAACTGATACACTATGACACGCACACTAATACTTGACATCACGTAGTCTGTATGATAAAATTACAAATAGGTCAAATAGTCAAAAAATTACTAACATATTACTAACAATTTACATACAATTTACTAACATACAAACTAAAATTATGACCAAAAATTATAAGAAAGGAGTCAATTATCATGGCAAGATTCACAATTACATTAGATGATGATATTCATCAATTATTAAAAGAACAAGCCGAGCGTGACCGCCGTACATTAGGGCAAGAAATAGCCTATTTACTAGAATTATATGTACCAGCATATCAAAAGGATAGACCGGGTGGTACATCTACCCCAGCACTTCATTATCCACCAGGAGTACGTTCAGTTGAAAATCCAGAAGGCAGACCAATTATCACAAATGACTACAATTCATACTACAAACCAACTACTACAATAAGACCTAAAAAATCAATTATAGAATAAAATTTGAAAGGACTGTGACCCCCAGATGACACATATCATAAATAACACTATATATGACTATAAAATGCCGGAAAGTATGTATAAAGATTTAAAATCAAACGCTAGTGCTAATCACAATTCAATTAAAAAAGAAATATATTATCGACTAACACGTACACTTGACCCAGAGTATAATTTTAAAAGTAATAAAACCATTTTAAATTATGCGAGTATATTATGTTCAGATAAGTCAGTAAAAACAATTACATTTGACTTTAATGTGCCTAATTATCTTGTGAGTACGATTACATTGCTACGCACACATAGACCAGATATAAAAGATTTATTGTATGAAATAAATTTACGTCTAGCGTACACACTTTACGACCCGTTTTATAAATAAAAAAGAGGACCGGATAGATTACTCTAACCAGTCCTTTTCATTTATATTCAACGAAAAAGTCAAATAAAAATGTTCACACTATAATTATTATACCACATCAGGTGGCAGTCCGTCAACCCTATTTTTTATATCTAAACTTTGTTGCACAAGATAAACTACAAAACTTAGTAGGTTTATATTTATTACAGGTAAATTCTTTCCCACAATTTTTGCATATACGAGTATCCAATTGTAATTTACGTTCATTATGATACCTCCATTTGTGGTCACATTTACTACTACAAAAACGACTTTTACTTATATATGTTTCATATTCTTCTCCACACCATTCACATATCTTTTTTGTTTTAATTCGTGTTGTTATTAAATGATGTCGAGCATGTTCACTTTTACTTAATAATTTCAAATTAGTTATGTCATTATTATCTTTATTACCATCTACGTGATGAACTTCCATACCTTTTAAGTCGTCTTCGGTTAGCCCTGTTTTTTGCTTAAATATTTCTCTATGTAAGAATATTTCGTGTTCAAATGTAGAACTATTGCACCAATGCCCAGTACTCCCTTTATGAAATAAAACTAATTTATCATCTATCATTAATACTTTTGTTCTGCCGGTTAATATTTTTTCTTTTACAAAATCACTTATTCGTATTCTTTTACCTAACAATTCTAAACCATTTTGATATTCATGTTCATGTTTTCTTGCTCTCCAATTTTCATACTCTCTACGGCGTCTGCTACGATATTCTTCATCTGTTTCATAATCAAATCTACTCATGATAGTTCTCCTTTTTTAAAATTTAAAAGAATTATATCATAATATACTCCCAGTGTCAAATGTGTATGACTTCACTTACACCTCCAGGTACAATTTTTACTTTATATTCACTTCCGTCCTTTTGGTGGGTTATGTATTAAATTATGCCCAAATACAGAAATACAAGTTAAATTATTTATTTCGTTGTGTGTTTTGTTCCAGTCTATATGATGAATCACATAACCTTCTGGTATGTTTTTTATACCTGCAATATTTTCATGTTCCCACATAATATCATGTAAACGACGCCTAGAACCGCTCGTACATACATAATAACCAGTCTTCTGTTCAACTGCGTACTTTTTTCCCATATATAATTTTTGTCCTTCGCGTGTTACTACTTTTCTTGTGTTACGCGCCTTAGCGTCAAAGTCGCCTATACCTATCATATATACACTCCTTTATTTTAATTCTACACTAATATTGAATATAAGTTGGTCTGGTAAATCTGCTTTAAAACTTTTTTCTGTTTCATAAATATACCATTTGACTCTTCTTAAATTTGCCTCTTTTATATATTTATTCATATCTTCTTTATTAGAAAAAGTCAACACTTCTTCTTTATCTTTGTAAAGTTTCTTTACATATATCATACATTAACCTCATTCCTAATTTTATAAATATTTTATAAAACAAATATAACACATTTTTATAATTATGTCAACTTTACAATAATGTTCTTTTGCTCCCAGTAATAGCTCTGCCTAGCCATAAGTCAAGTGTTGCGTATCTTGTAGCGTCTATTCCGTGGTCATTAACAGTAGGCCACTCTTGAACAATGATTTCTTTGCCTCCAATGTCACGTCTTAAGAATTCAGCTCCGATAAATTCTGCCCAGACTCCAGGACACTGTTCACTATCAATCCAGATTTCACGTAAATCACCATAACCTCCAGTCAAAAACTGATATGAAATATCTCTTGAACCAGAAACTTTTTTAACTGGGTATATGTTCAAACCCTTACTTCGTAAGCCGTCTATAATTCTGTTATCAATTTCGGAATTAATTAAACTACTTGCGTTCACAACACCGCCGCCTCCACCAGATAGTGCTTTAGCACTAGCGCCACCACGTTTAAGCATTTCCATTACGTTCATATAGATACCTTCTTCACTCCAGCCGATACCTCTTGTTTCATCTACTATCCATAAGATTTTTCTGATTTTATTATAGCCACATACTACACATACAGTTGGGTCAGGACGATAACCATAGTCCATACCAACAAGCCAGCGCCAGTTACTTGGTGAACCTAATAACCAGTCGTGTTCTAAATCTACGTCCTTAGGTCGTACAGCTTTAATATTTGGGAACACCATAGTAGCAGGGTCACCCACTTCTCCGCATAATCACGTGTTTCCACTCTTGCAAGTTTTCTTCACGCATTGCTTCAGCCATATCATAAACCTGTTCAGGGACGATACCTCTTGGTATATCATATAAATTAACGTGTTTGAAATATACTTTTTCTCTTTTCTTTCTGACTTCACCACTATCAGCATCCGTAAGCATTTCTCGTTCATTATTCCAGCCTACGTTTAACCAGTGTGATGGACTAAACGGCGTATTATACGTGAATATAGTTTCAAATATGTCTCCACCTCTATACAAACTTAATAACACTTGGTCAACGTCGTGCTTAGATTGAAATTGGTCCGCTTCTTCAAACCATATTAATCTACAGTAGCCACCAGGCCATTTAATACTCTTAACTTTTCCGTAATCCTCAGCCGTGTTCAAGTTAGCGAATTTAATTACAGACTTAGTGCCTTTTAGTCTTATTTCCATTGGGTTCGTAAGCATTTGAAATTTATTTTCTACGCCTAAATTAATTATAGCATTAGCAATCTCTGCGTATACAGATGTTTTAAGTGTGTTACTATATTTTCTTAGTGCCAGACAGCAAGCCCAAGGTTCACCGTTCAACATGAGTGCAAGCTAATGAGAGTAATGAAATAATAATGTGATGCGCAGCCCAATAACTTTTTCCTAATTCAAGAGAAACGACCTCCTCTTAAAAACATCTTCCTACTCTGTTCTAACTGTTCACCTATACCATCTTCAAGTAAGTCCCAATAGTTAGGAAGAATTATTTCACTTAAAGCTCGTTTCATGTTACATCACCTCCTTTTTTGCATATTTCCAATGATAGCTACCTGCTACACTCCTTTTACCTCTACAATTTTTTGCAATAGAACTATAATCAATTCCTGTTTGCCTACTAGCTTCTTTTATAGAATGATAAATTAAACCAGTTTCTACACATTGAACGGGTTTTCCAGAAGTTTTTGATATATTTATTAGTCGATTACCATAACTATTATTATATCTAACGGTACACCATTCTAAATTATTCATGCAATTATTAGTTTTATCTTCATCTTTATGGTTTACTATTGGCAAATCATCAGGATTAGGTATAAATGTTTCGGCAACCAATTTATGTATAAAATATGTAGTTAACTTTGATTTTTTATATAAATGAACACGATAGTATCCGTCGCGGTCTTTTATTGGTTTTAAAATTAACTCGTGTTTATGATTACTTCTATTGATTGCTGATTTCACTCTACCTAAGTTACTAATTTGATAAAGTCCTTCATATCCTTTAATATCTTTCCAAATCTCAGTCGTCATCTTCATCCTCCTCATCTTCTTCTTTTTTAAATTCTTTTGGTTTACTTATATCATTAATAAACGTAATACCTTCAATATTATCAGTGCTAAACATACCAGTATACATTTCAATCGCTTTAAGCCTGTCAGCGTCCCTTGCTTGCTTGTTCTTAATAATACTGGATAATATGGCTTTGATACTCTCGTCATCAACTAAAGAATAATCAAGTGCCCTATACCTCTCAATTGAACTTTGCACTTGCTTCCAGCCTAATAAATTCTGTCTTTCTTCACTAAGACTTGTAGGGTCTAAATTGCCACCCATTTGGTCGTCTAAGTATAATATTGAAGCAACGTCTCTTACGTATTCGTCTTTTAATAACCATACTGCGTCTTTACACTCGTTAAGCCATATAGGTTTTAATTTTCTATAAATGGCGTCAACACTTTGTCTGTATCTTTCATCGTCATCGTATCTATCCCCTTTTAAGAAAGTACCTATAATATCTTCTGCGTCAATAGGTTCTTCTTTTTTCTTTTTAGCCATATGCCTCACCTCTTTCTGTTCACTTTTTTATATTTAGATTCGATTTCATAAACTATTTCTGTATTTACTTGTTTATTGCTCATCGTGATTGTATACCAATCGTCGCCAAGAAAGAACCTGCACAATTCGTTCAAGGCAACTTGAGCGTCCATTGGAGGAGGGAATATACCATAGTCCCCAGATTCAGCAAGTTTTAATATTCTTTCTTTGATTTCTTTATCAGTTTCTTTTTTATTTTTATAATGTTTAGCCTTATGCACCTACATCATCTCCGATAAATAATTTATTTAAACTCATTCTCTTGTCATTCATTGCTTTTTTCATTTCTACTTTATAGCCTTTGTCCTGCATAGCTCTTACAGTTTTTCCTAATTTCATAGAAAATGCCTTTTCTTTCATTAGTCCTTCTCCTGTTGCCATTTCATTATGCCAGTCTACATATGCTACATATAATTCTTTTGTCCAAACACTTTCAGCACGTTCTTTTATATACCACTCTAAAAATTCAGTGATTTCAGCATCAAATCCACCAGAGAATACTCCATCCATACGTTCTTTCATACCTTCGCTACTATCTATTTTTAGTTCACCAAGTACCCAGTGAATATACATATATCTAGCTTTATTCGCAAACCACGCAAGGCTTCCGTTATCCAAGCTATCTAATACACCTTTTTCTCCTGTGTACATATTCATAACTTTTACACCTTTATGATTAAATGAATCCTCACTCATTTTGTATTCTGCAACTTTTATTTTATCCATTGTATTTAGTACTAACTTATGTTGCAAATCTCCGTCTTTGATACTATCGTCTATATGAAATTCAGTAGGAAGTATTAATACTCTACGTTTCATACCTTCTGATTTATCGTATAATTCAAATTCAAAATTAGTACAAGCAATTATTTGTGGTAAAATATCTAATCTTTTTTTAGCTTTAAACTTTTCATTTATAACTACACTATCTGTTCCTGTAATAGCACCTTTTATATAGCTAAATGCATCTCTTGAATACACTCTGTTCAAGTCATCTATTACACATAAAATACCTTTGTCTAAACCTTCTCCCCAAAAACCATCGTGAGGTGAAGAATCGAATATTTTACTTTCATTGAACATATGCTCACCTAGACATAATCTAATTAAGCTAGTAAACAAAGACTTACCGTTTTGTCCACCACCACTAAGAATTACTATTTTTTGAAGTTGATTAGCAGGTATCATTGAAGCACCAGCGATTACCCAAAGCCAGTCCTCTACTTCTTTTTGTGGTATCCCTCTTGAATTTCTTGATAGTTGTTTAATGAAGTTAGTGATTAATCCACCCAAATCTTCTTCGTGTTCAGCTACCCAACTCTCAGGATACCAATTCCAAGGTAAAACTACGTCAGTAGGAGGTCTTGTTCCTATCCAAGAAAAATCATAAGAATCTGGAGTGATACAGCTTAATACTTTATTCTTAACAATTATGTATTTATCATTACGTGCTATTGTTTTATTGTTCTCAGCACACATCTGCATTAACTGCACCTCCACTTCCTTAAAAAATGTATCTTTGAAATTTTGGTCACTATGTTCTTTTAATGTTTCTCTAAATACAGTTATATCTCTACTATATTCGTATGGACCTCCTATCTCTTTATATAATAAACCATCAAAGGTTCCGTCTATTTTTTTGTTATTACCATAAAAATCATATTGAGTGAATAGCCATTCTGCTGCTCTACGTTCATCTAACTTATCATCTTTCTTAGATTTTGCTTTTTTCCATTTTCTTTCTTTTTCGTCATATGACCAACCACTACTTTCTAGTGTTGCTCTATAATCTTCCCATCTATCTTCTAAATCTCCAAATAAATCACTATCCGGCATTGGTGTTCCGAGTTTTACTAAGTATTGGTCATGTATAGCAGTAATCAAATTTTTAAATTCGTCTATTTCAAAACCATTTGAAAGACCAAACATACTACACTTTTCAACTATGTGATTATGACGTCCTCCTTCTTTCATAGTCATTAATTGTGTAAATGGTGTATCAGTAAGAGTGTATTCACTTTCTCCTGGTTTTCCTTTTTTATGAAGGTCAGTATCTTTTAGTTTACCCCACAACCAATATGGTAACACGTCTAGTGTTTCTACGTCAATTACTTCAGGTGAAACTAGTTCACTTATTTCCCAGCTACATCTTTCATCTCTGGTCATTCCACAAACTCTGATTATTTGAACTGCACCTGGACCTTTAGTATCAAATTTATAACCAAACCAGTTAGTGGCACCTGTCATTTCTTTTTTATAAAACTCAGGGACCCTAAACAAAAAATGATAACCTTTAGTTGTTTCTAATATTAAGCATTTTAATTTTGAGCGTACGATTATATCATACATTTCTTCTGCTTCTTTTGGATTATCAAAATCTATGAACATACAATCCTTTGGTACAACTCTGGCATAATTGGGTAATTTATCTTCGTCCATAATGTCTGCATAAGTTAGTTTTCTTTTACGTCTTGGTACTTTACTATCTTTATATAATTTTATTTGTTCTGGGTCACCAGCTTTAAATTTAGCTTCGTTAAAGCTATAAGGTGTGTCCGGTAGTTCACAAAATTCAAATTCTACATATTTGCTCATCTATAACACACCCCCATTTACTAATATTTTGAATATTTCGACTATATATTTTATTATATCTTGTTCAAATTGGGTTAATTCTTTTCGTTTGCTATAAACTTGATTTATTTCAGCCATTAAAATAAGACGAAAATCTGATTCCTCTACATCTTCACGAGCTCTGATTTCATTTAATCTTGAAACTAATGTTGTAACAGCAAATCTTCTTTTTGCTCTATCATAAGAATCATTTCCTTTTTTCACATAATCTGCTACATAAAACCAAAGTCCATTTGGAATTTTATCATTTTCGCCTAATTCAAAATCTAATTTAGTTATTTTTAATGCCATAACTAACTACCTACCTTCCTAACTACCTAAAAATATTTTAAAATATTAATCTATTTTCTTACATCTATAAACACGCTCATCTGTAACGTTTACGTCAAAGAATTTATCGTAATATTCGTCATTTTTATCACAAAGTATAACATCCGCCTTGTTCACTGCTCTTAATAGGGACCCTGAACCTGCAAAGAAATCTCCAATAACATTTCCTTCGTGGTCAGCGTCGCTAAGCCATACCAAATGTTCAAGTAGTGCCTGAGGTTTTTGACAATTATGTACTATACCTATATTTTCTACATCATAAAAATTATTGTTTTTTACTGATAGATTGTAAACGTCTATGTTCTCGTCTTCTTGCATTTCTTCTTTTCTTAAACTCAATATCTTTACTGGCTTGCAATATACACTCTCTACACGGTCCTTGATAGTATCCTCTGCCTTTATACCAATATTCACTTGTTGCTGGAAGCTCTCGTTTACATTTACTGCATATTTTCCATCCTTTTTTTGTTCTGTGGTGATGTAAGCTGTGTAGTCCGTGTTCGACAAGTTCAAGGTTTTCAATTCTATTATCGGTTTTAATTCCGTTAATATGGTGTATATCATATCCTTCTGGTTTTGGTCCGTTATAATATTCCCACACAAGAACGTGCATAAACTTTCTTGGTTTTGTTGTACTTCTGTAATATCCTGCCTTTGTAAGACTAAATCTGATTCCGTTAAATTCTGTACTTGTTTCCATTGAATTATTCCTTTCTTATCTACCGTTAATAAAGGGTGATTACCTGTTACTTTAGTTACCCCTAATTCAGTAGTTAATTCGTAAATATTATTACTTTTTGATACCATAAGTTCTTGAATTTCACCATAAGGAGTTATGTCTCCTACTTTAACTTGTTCAATGTTTTCCCATTTATTATTTACGAAAACTTTTGTACCTGCAACAAAACAAGGATGAGTCAGTTTATCTTTTTTATAGTTTCCCTGAGGTTTAGTAAAATTTAAAACACTTGATTTATCCCATAATCCTGCTTCCTTAGTAAGTCTTGGATTTCCTTTTCTTATTACTATAATAGGTGTTATATCATAACAAAAATCTCCTGATATACTACTAATCATATTTGGTTGTTGCCAGAAGATAACTCTATTTACGTCAAATATTTGATATGCTAAATATAAATATCTCATTGACCAGAATATGAACATAAAACTATCATCACATAGTTTCTGATGAGCTTTACAATACCATTTATAACACGTTTCCTTATAATCATCTAGTTTTTGTTTTTCTTCCCATGGAATTGCTACTTCAAATCTCGGTGTTACAATTCCTTTTTCTAAATCACTTTCACTAGGTGACACTTTCGCAGTATATCTTGAATGAAATACAGCCGCTCCATTTTTATTTGTCATATTACCAGTTAAAACATTATATGGTGGGTCTAAAATCCATAGATTAACACTTTCATCTTCTAATGTATCTAACCATTTTATACAATCACTTTTAGTAAATTCTCGATTACTATGTTTGTTTACAGTTGGGTCACGTTTTGTACTACTATAAACACGATTACTCATCTGTGCACCTCTCCTTTTTATAATATTACTGGTCCCCTTGATATTTTTGCTTTCTCTTTTACTTTTTCCGCTTCTGCTATTTCTCTAAAATGTTTATTCCACAATTCCAATATAGAATTACCTATCTTTTTGTCTATATCAAACTTAAACCAACGATAACCAGTTTTTGTTAAACTTAAACATCTTAATTCGTCTATCTTCTTTGCTATTTCTTTTTCTTCTTTATTACCTTTTAGTAACATCATATAATATAATTGAAGTTGACAGTTAGTAGACCATTCGTCTAAATTACTGCTTGTTTTCCAGTCTATCATACAGATTTTATCATTAACTACTGCAATACAGTCAATAATACCTTTTACTCCAAGTTTTTTATTTATAATTTTCTGTTCAGTGTATAATGGTTTAATATCCCAATTAATTCTTTCATCTAACCATTCCTTCCAAACAGTTTCATAAATTCCATATTCTAATCCTATATGGGGTTCGTTTCCTGTTGTTCCATCGTACCAGTTAAGCCAGTCTTCAATGTATTTATGAACTGCCGTACCTCTTTCACCAGCCATTCTCAAAACGTGTTCTGGTATTCCTGAGTTTTCAAATTTATTTCCGAATATTGCATTTAATACACTTGTTACACCACGGAATGGTGAACCAAAGAACTCACTGTCTGTATAATTTCTCATTTTAATTTTCTCCTTTTTTACTTTAATATAATATATCTCATTTCAAAAAAAATTACAATGATTTTTATCAAATTTAAACAAAATATTTCTTGTCTTACTTAAAACTCGCAACATAGCTATATTTCAGCGTTTGTAGTTATGTAAACTTTTACAAAAACAAACACTTGTACGTGATGATTTTATTATAAAAAAATATTATTTAAGAAAAAGACAACAAACCTATTGACTTATTGTTAAAATTGTTGTATATTAATAAGTGATAGAGCAAATCTATCGTTTCACAATACCATCATGAGGAATAAGGTGGGAATTAACTTATGAAACAACACCTTATTTTCCTCTCCCAATTAATTTAATAAATAATCATTAAAGAAAGGAGGATAGAAAATATATGACAAAGCTACCGAAAGTAATAAAATTAACACGACACGCACAACAGCGATTATCAGAAAGAAATACCTCGAATAATATTTACAATACTAAAAATCTTATGAAAAGCTCATGTAAATGGTATGGAAAAGATGATTTAATACCAGAAAGCGCATTATATTTACACTGTTTATATGTATGTAGAAAATCTAAACAAATGGGTTATATTACAGATGGAAATGTAGAAGTTATATATAATAAAGGTACAGGAGTAGCCATTACTATAATGGAAGTAAAAGAAAAATTTTTACCTATTACTCAATACATTAAACCTGAGTATTTAAAACAAATTGAATTGAAAAAGGAGAAAAAGAAAATGAGAAAAACCAATATCGGAGTATGTCCAGACTGTGGGAAAGAAGATGTAACAATAACTTCCCAGGGAATATGTGTTAAATGTAGAACTAGAAAATCAAATGCAAAAAATCGTAATAGAGAGTATATACCTTATATTAATTTACCAGAAGAAGAAAAAAGAAAAATAGATAATATGCAAGTAGCAAATACAGAAGCTCATAATAAAAAGAAAAAAGAAGAAACTACTAATATAAATGTAATAGACGAAATACCTATACCTAATATACCAATGATTGAAAATTATTATGAAGTAAAAGCAACACAAAATCCAGCAATAGCTCACATTGTAGAAAAACCTATACAGGTAGAGCAACCTAAACCAGTAGAAGTACAAAAACCGACATTAAGAAAATTTGACCCATTATCAGACCAAATGAGTTTTATTGCTATATTAAGAGAATGTGGTTGTACTATATCAGAAGAAAGTCTAAAGGAAACATTAGACGTATTAGTTGCAACAGATAAATTAAAAGACATACTTATGACTGTTGCAAAAGATGAAAATCAAGATACTATATTGAATTTAGAACATATGTTAAATGTTGTAGAAAAGAAATTACAACATAATTGGGAGTATAATGGATTTCAAGAAGCAGATGATATTAAATTCAAAGGCTTTTTGACTTGGAGAAGAATATTAAAAGGAGCCATATTCTTTTGGAAGAAATTATATCAAACAAATACAATAGTAGAAATGAAAAAAGCTTGGGATGCTTACACAGCCGACCCAAATGAAAAACAATTAATGGCTGGCGACAGAATAAATAGTATTCAAAAAAGATTTCAAATAACAACAGAAAGTATTTCTACTATATTTAATACTAGAAAACCATTTACACGTATATTTTATGCGACTTCAAAAGAAGAAGCTTATGAAAAGTTTTTAAAGTGGATGTCAGAAAGACAATTACATGAAAATAAAAGTAAAACTACAATAGTAGAATTAACACAGGAGGGTGAAGATGGTAGAGAAAGAGATTAAAAAAATAATAAAAGAACCGTTAAAAGAAGAAGATTTAGAGGAATTAAGTGTCGAAGAAGCGTTAGAAAGAAGCTATTATGAAAATAGTATAATTATAAAAGTAAGTCCAAAAGATGGTCTTATAGATGACATTGCTACTTGTTTTGGAATAGAAGAAACAATGGAACTTTTAATGTTAGCTCCATTAGAATTTATAGGTAGAACAGAAGGTATTGAAAATGAAAAAGAATATAAAGACCGTTTGTGGAAACAAGTTAGAAATTTTTATAGAGCTGCAAGAGATATGCTTGATAAAAGATATAGATTATAAATAAAAGGAGGTATTGAAAATGACAGAAAAAGAAGAACAAGTAAATAATATGCTACAAGAAATTATGAATGACATTAAAAAGAAATTACCAGAGGGAATGGGGTTTACATTATTAGCTTATGAATTTGGAGATAAAAAAGATAGAAGAATGTTGTATGCTTCTAATTCAAAAAGAGAAGACGTTATAATGGCTATGTTAGAATTTGTAGATAAAAATTTAAACAGTCCAGAAATATACGGAAAGGATGTATAACTATGGGTAGAAAAAGAATTAAACCAGAAATAATGACGAATAATGTAGATAGTTTATGCGATATGGTGAATGAAAAATATAATTTAATACCAAATAGTATTGGTAGTATAGAACATCATTCAGATATGACAGAAAATTCAATAGTTCAAATTATAAATCAATACAGAGGTGTTAGACAATTAATATCAGGAGATGACCATACTCTTAAAAAGTATTTACAAAATATACTAAACGATAAAATCATATTAAACTTTTGGTGTATATAGAAAAGAGAATGTCTATGAATAAATATAAAGATATATGGGAAAGACTAAAATCACACATTCATGATGAAGATATATTAGAATTAATGGAAGAATACGAATTAGAGATTAAACCTAAAAAAATTAAAAAGCAAGGCATGAAATACCCTATAAAACTTTCAGAACAACCATGGCATCATACTTATGACTTAATTCGTCAAATAGTATTCAATAGAGAACGTCGTGGTACAATTAATCATGATTTTCTTATTAATTTCAATAATGAGTTTTTTGAATGGACAAAAAAAGTTGCTTCTGGAGAAAAAACTACTGAGGAATTAGGAAAATGGATTACTATAAAACATCAAGAATTTCAATCTCGTGAATCTGGAAAAGCGCAAGGAAGAAAAGAAATCACAAAACCGAAATACACAGAATCTGGTTTTGAAAGAAAGCATAGTTATGAACTATCATTAAATGAACGAGCAGCTATTATAATTGACGAATTAATAGCGATATTTACTCCAACTGTTTCTAAGGAATTCAATTTAAAAATTGATTACTATGAAGAAGATTGGAAACAAGAGTTGTGGGCATGGTGTTGGGAAAATAAGGACAAAGATACTAATTTAAAAGCATTAATAGTAGATTATAATAGATTACCATCTACTTCTTATAGATTTCATGTGTCTAATTTTTTAAGTAGAATGAATAATTATATAGTACCTTATATTTCAAAATTACAATATTCATGTAATGACGTGGGTCGTTATCGTATGAGTGATAAATTCATAGAAGAAGAACTTTATCCTGCGGATAATGTTCATGTGAAATATGAAGATGGAAGTGTTAATCCAGAAACACTTGTAATATCAGACAAACGTGAAATAGTCAAATTTTTATTTAAAAAATTAGAAGAGTATGTTCCAATCACCAAAGAATCATATCGACGTTATCAAAAAGTTCTAGAAATGCGTTACGGACTTAATCCCGAAAACCGTGAATATACATATATTGAAATAGGAAAATATTTTGACCTCTCAAAACAAAGGATTTATCAAATGGAAACATGGATATTACAACAATTTAGAGAAATGATTGTACGTAAGAAAATAGAAATATAAATAGGAGGACTAACTAATGCTTATATATGATTTTGAAACATTTAAACATGATACTTTGTTAGGGGTATTAAATGAAGAAACAGGAGAAGTAATACAAACTTGGAGTATACCAGAGATAAAAACTTTAGCGAATAAACAACTATCTAATATTTGGATTGGTTATAACTGTGAACATTATGATAAAATTTTGCTGCATGGTATTTGGTCTGGAAAATTAACCACTCCAGACAAAGTGTATGCTTGCAGTAACTCTGTTATTGGGGCACAAGACGCAGACATACCAGTATTTAATGTATTAGGAAAACATAATATCACTGACTACTATTCTTCTCCTATATTATCTTATGATGTTATGGGTGATGGTAGCTTTATGTCTTTAAAACAGAATGAGGGCTTCATGGGAATGGATATTGTAGAAAGTGTTGTACCATTTGATTTAGATAGACCACTAACAGAGGAAGAAAAAAGAGATGTTGAAAAATATAATAGAGCTGATTTATATGGTACATTAGAAAGATTTAAACAAAGAAAAAATAGCTTTAGGACTAAAATGTTATTAGTAAAAGAATTTGGATTGCCTATAAATTATATATGCAAGACTAATGCGAAATTAACAGAGGCTATTTTATTATCACAGAATAAAGGAATGAATACTAGATTAAGAAAAAATTTTCAATTATGTGATTTACCAGTAAATTGGGAAGTACCAGAATTAAAAACCATCTATGATTTTTTCATTGGAGCATTAAAGGAATTAGAAAAACATAAATGGGACACTAAAAAATGTGATAAGAAAAAATTAAGTATGGACTTAGATATTTTAGGTGTAACACATACTTTTGCTTTAGGTGGTGTGCATGGTGGTATTAAAAATTATATATGTAGACCAGAAGATAAAAAGAAAATTATATGGGTAGATGTATCTTCACTATATCCAAACATATTAACTAAGTGGGATTTACTTTCAAGGCAAGTAGATAAAAATGGTTGTATAGCTTTTGCTGGAATGGTTCAAACTCGTATGGATATTAAGAAAAAACTTCATGACCCTAGCTTAACAAAAGAGGAGAAAAAAGAATTAAAAGACCAGGCCGCTAGATATAAACTTATATTGAACACAACTTCTGGTTGTATGAAAGATAAATTCAAAAAATTATATGACCCTGAGTATAATACTAAAATGTGTATGCTAGGGCAATTATCACTTATGGACTTAGTATTTAGACTACGTGATGTTAAACGCAAACCTAAACCTGCTTGGGCAAGAAATGAATTAGAAATTAATTCAGAGGGAAGTTATTTTAAACTTATTCAATCAAATACTGACGGTATTGCATTAGAATTATTAACAGACGACGCAGAAGATTTAATAGATAAAGTATGTGCTGAGTGGGAAAAAGATTGGCGTTTTAGTTTAGAAAAAACTGTAGCTGATAATTTATATGAAAAAGACGTTAACAATTATGTATTTAAAGATAGTGATGGAAAAGTAAAAGTTAAGGGAGCATATGTTACAAAATATGACGATAATGAACAAGATACATTAGCAATATTAGCAAAGGCAGTAGTAAATTATTTCATTGAAGGTAAAGATATTAGAAGTACTATATGTAATTCTGAAAATTTAGCTACGGACTATCAAATGATTAAAAAACTGGGTAATATGTATGATACTCCAACTTGGAAACGTGAGTATGGAGATGTAGAAGTACAAAAGGTGAATAGAATTTTCCCAAGTACAGACCCTAAAAATGGTGGTTTATACAAACATAAAAAATCCAAAGATGCAGATGTATTAGATAAAGTTGAAGGTACACCAGAACACGTACTTATTTATAATAAAGATATAAGAGGTAAAAAAATAGGAGAATTAGATGATATAGATTATGAATGGTATGTAGAAGAAGCACAAAAACGCATCAATGATTTTTTAGGAATAAAACCAGAAAAGAAAACTAAACGAAAAAAGAAAGAGGTATAAATATGAGAAATCCTAAACGAATCAAAGAAATATCTATAGAATTAGAAAAATGTTGGAATAATCACCCAAATTGGCGATTAGGACAATTAATATCAAATTTATCATATGAATTAATAGGTAATAATGACCCATTCTTCATAACAGACGAAGAGTTATTAGAATTGTTAAAATTAAAAAATGAAAAAAATTTATGATAAACACTTGACTTTTAATTAATTGTTGTGTATAATGTTTATAAATTAATAAGGAGGTTTATAAAAATGAAAATAGTTGATTTGACACCAAATGAAATAATTACAGTAGTAAAAGATTTGCTTAAAAAAGGTAAATTTTCAGACCAACCAGTAACATATGAATTACAAAAAGAAGCATTAAAGCGTTTGGTAGAAGTTTTTGAAGGACGAGTACAATGGGACGGTCTGATGGAAGAATTAGAAGCACTTGATAAAAAATATACTGAAAAGTATAAATAAAGGAGGTGTACAAAATGGACCCGTTTATGGACTTAATTCTATATGACATTGACCCAGAATATATGACAGAAGTGGAAAAGGAAATTTTATACGACGAAATGATAGAAGGTGGTGAAGGAAGTTCTTATGAAAGAAGTTGACGATAAAACACAATTACTTAAAAAAGGCGATATAGCTTATAGAGTAACAAAATTTTCAAAAAGTAAAGAACTCTATATAGAACGTATAGAAATAACATTTGCAGAATTTACTGGTGGTACTTTTGGACATTGGTATTATCATGACAACAAAGGTCGCTCTTATTTTAATAGAAATGTGGGTAAGAGTTGTTTTAAGACTAAAGAAGAAGCTGAAAAAGAAATGCAAAGAAGAAAAAACATTACAAAGAAACGTGAATTATTAAAAGAATACGAAAGAAAATTAAATGAAGAATTAAATATAGAAAATCATTATATTATAAAATAGGAGGATTAAAATTATGGAAGAAAAAGAAAAAACATATAGTGTATATGTAACAAAGGACTACAGTATATTCAAGAGATTAGTAGGTAATAGAGATATACCAGAAAGTAGAATTTCAAAGATAGTAGAGAGTATTCAAACTATAGGTTGGGTACATAACCCTATAATTGTAAATGAAAAAATGGAGGTAATTGACGGACAAGGAAGATTGACAGCACTTCAAAGACTAAAAATGCCAGTAGAATATATAATTGCAGAGGGTGCTGGTAACAAAGAATGTATTTATATGAATATGAATATGGTTAACTGGAAGTTACCAGATTTCATTAAATCTTATGCAGAACAAGGAAATGAAAATTATCAAAGATTACTAAGTTTAATGCAAAGATACGCAAATGGAAACTTAGATATTATATCAACAGCCGTATACAGAGTGTCAAAATCTAAACACAGAGATATAAAGCAAGGTACACTTCAATTAACAGAAGAACAATATAGAGCTGCTGTACCAAGATTAGAATATATCAAACCAATTCTTGAAGAAATTGACGATAAAAAATTACCAGGTAGTGTAGTAATGTTAATGCAAACTTTGGTTTATTACTATGATTATCCAGAGGTAGACAAAGAAAGACTTAGATATAGTGTAGAAAAATATATTTATAATGCTACACCTTGGGTGTTAAATACTGATTGTGAAAAAGAAGTAGAAAATTGTTATAACTACGGATTAGGATTAGATAAAAAAATCTTTATAGCACATTTAGTTAAAGAAGAAAGAAGAAGACGTCAAGTAGAATTAAATAATGCGAATAGAGAAAGAGCTTTTGCAAGAACTCAAAAAGGAGTTCAAGGGTTTATAGATAGTACTGATAACAAAGAGGAGGAATAATTATGAGCCATTGGACACATATAACAGCTTGTCTTAGTGTAGAAACAGGAATTGCAGCTAAAAAACGAGAATTGAAAAGAAAAGTAGACGCAGTTTTAGCAAAAGCTCCTGAAATAACAGGAAGTGAAGGAAATGCAGATGTGTTTGTAAATATTCAAAGTGGTTTTAACTGGTTCGTAAGTCACGATTGCGAGCATTGTAAATATAAAGAAACATTAAGAGCAATAACAATTGACGGAGAAGAAGGTCAAGAATGTGACGCTCCAGATAATTACGACTGTTCTGGTGAATATCAAAGTTGCGTTGTGATTTCAATTCAAGGAGACTTACGTGATAGAGAATTTAATAGAACAAAAGAAGAATTTGAAAAGTTTTTAGAATACGTCAAAGATAAATTTCAAGTACGTGATTATACTTATAATATAGAGGGTGAGTAAATGAGTGATTTTTTATTATATGATAAACCTTGTAAAGAAATATTCAAATTAAAACGTATGTTAGAAAAAGCAGATATTCCATTTGAATTTATAGAAGGATTTGGTTATGGTAAGTCATTAAAAGAGGAATTTCCTGATTTAATGGACCATTATCAAATATGTTACCCATCTCGAAAAAATATGAAGATAAGTGTAATTGAAGGGTTAGGTACTCACGGACGTGAACAAGATAGATTAGAAATTTTAGGAGGATTTACACCGTGGGAGCAATTCAAACACGGTGACTCTCCTATTGGATTTCTTACTGCGAAAAATGTATATAAACGCATAAAGAAAGATTGGGATGAAACTACAGATAGGGAAGGATGGATTTAAAATGAAAGTTATAAAAGTTATAGACGAGGATACACTAGAGATGAGAGAAGTTGTTATCAAAGAAGAGGGTGAAACAGATAAAACGATAGACGCAAGTATTATTGATATATTTAGTCAAGCGTTAAACTGTGACCCAGAGGTATTTACTGAAAAATACAGAGCTTATAAAAAAGCAACAGAAGAATTTGAAAAAGTATATGTACCATTTAAAGAAAATATAATTGAATTACATAAAACACATAAAGATTTACCAAAAACCGTTATTGTGGGAGGTACAAAACTCACGTATATTTCTCCTAGTACAAGGAGCACAATTGACAGCAAAAAATTAAAAGAAGAAGAACCAGAATTAGCGAAAAAATTTACTAAAACAAGTAATGTTCGTGCAACAGTAAGATTGGAAGAAATATAGGTAGGAGGTGTATGATGTCGACAGATAGAAAAGAATATCAACACAATTACTATAAACGAAATAAAGAGAAACGACAAGAATATTTTAGAAAATATTACGAAAACAATAAAGAGAAAATAAAAGAGCGTAACAACAAAAGATATGCAGAAAAACAAGAAGTAAGAATGAGTAAAAAAGATATATATAATAGATATTATGAAACACATAAAGAAGAACGAAAAAAATATTATAGACAACATTATAAAGAAAACAAAGAAGAACGACAGCAATATTATAGAGAGTATTATGCTAGAAAAAAAGCAGAAAAGGAGAACAAAAATGGAATTTTATGATATAGATATACCTGAAATGGAAAAACAACGTTATAAATCAATAAAAGCTACAGGAAAATATATAGAATTAAATGTTTTAATTGAAGCAGAAGAAAAAGATGAAGGTAATAAAACAAGTCGAGTACCAATTGTTAGAACTTGTCTACATGATTGTGGTCCAACAGAAGTGGCTTGTTTGTATGTTACACTTCAATCTATAATTCATACATTAGAAAATAAATATCCGGTGGAATGTATTTTAGGTAAAATGACAATGAATGTAGAAGAATTAGGAATTACTATGGAAGATTACAAGGAGGATTAATTATCAATGTATACAAAGTTATACGATTATCAAGAACAAACAGCAAAAGACATTTTTAAAAGAATAGAAAATGGAGAAATTAAAGGTGCATATTTAGGATTTGACACAGGTACAGGAAAAACCGTAACATCTTTATCAGTAGCAGAAAGATTATATGATGCTGGTTATATTACTGGTATAGTTGTCATTTGTCCTGTATCTAAAGTAGACGACTGGAAAAATGATTTAAAAAAAGAAGTACCTGAAATTGAAACTACATTTGTAACTTCATTTCAAAGTGCTTGGAGAGAAAAAAACTCAAAGAAAATTCAAGAACAATTAGTGAGAAGAAAAAGTCTTATAATCGTAGATGAGGGTCATAAAATGAAAACATATGACTCTAAACAGAGTAAATTCATACAAATGCTTTCTGCAAAATTTAATATAAATATATTAATATTAAGTGCTACTTCTCAAAATAAAAAGTATATAGATTTATATCCACAATATAAAGCACTTGATAGTGAAGTCTTTAACCGTTCGGCTAGAGATTTCAAAAAAGAATTTTGTATTGAAGCACAAAACTGGAATTTAGTATATGCAGGAAAATCTAGATTTCCATTTAATGAAATTGTAGGTTACAAAAATACAGAATTAATGGATAAAGAAATATTAAAATACACTTATTATAAAAAATACGAAAGTATATATGACCGACCAATAGAAATCAAACAGACTTTTAAAATGACACCAGAAATGAAATACTTTAAGGAGAAAAAAGTATGGCCTAAAATGGACGAGAAGGCCCTAGAAGAAGTTTTAATGTCTGGGGATATAGAAGATATTGATACAG
Source organism: uncultured Clostridia bacterium (assembly GCA_944391865.1). Lineage (GTDB taxonomy): Bacteria > Bacillota > Clostridia > TANB77 > CAG-508 > CAG-452. The sequence continues at coordinate 51,115 of CALXVD010000003.1, read as the reverse complement.
ACTTTATAATCGCTAATAGACCAACCTTACACCGAATTTATATGCGTGAAAGCTGTAGTGGGTTTATAAGAGATATGTTTTTAGATAAAAATCCAAAAGCTCAGTGGTTAGAAGACTTTTTGGACGGAAATGAAGGTCGACTTGTAGTATTTACAAATTTTATTAACGAAACAAAAATCATAAGTGAAGTTTGTGATAAAAAGAAAAGACATTGGTGCATATATGACGGTTCAACAAAAGACTTAACAAATTGGGAAAAATATGATGATTGTATAGCAATAGTGAACATACAAGCAGGTTCTGCTGGATTAAATGACTTCATAAAAACTAATATTGGTATCTGGTTTTCATATCCAGAAAATTATATTGATTTCGTTCAAAGTAAAGGTCGTTTGGATAGAACTGGTCAAACAAAACAACCTGTGTTTTATTATTTAGAAATAGCAGGAAGTGTAGAACCTCAAATATATAGAACTCTTTTATCTGGAGAAAACTTTGACCAAAGATTATTTGAAAAATGGTTAGAAGAAGGAGGTAAGTAATATGAGTGAAGATAGTATGCTTACAAATGGTCCTATTTGGAAACCTTATTGGGCAGAAGAAAGTCCGTTTACATATGAGCCTACAGTCACATATACAGATTATGAAAATATACAGAAAACGCTTCTTGACGGAGGAGTTGTTTATAAAAATTATAAATTTAACCCAGATATTAACGCGTTTGATATAGATATGGATATGCCATATATAGATGAAAACGGTGTACCAATTGCGAAAAGTGGTTTTAGTAAGGAGGATATCCCAGAAATGAAAGTAGAAGAAAATAGAATAGCTATGACTGATAATTATAGATATGCTGTAGGCTGTTTTAATTATTCTGATTTATCTCCAGAAAGAATTTTAAAAACATTATCTGTTATGAAAAGCAGACTTATGATAGAATGTATGCCAGTTCATGTGACTAACATCGAATGTAAAATGAGTCCAATGGTAAAAGATAACATTATAAAGGCCTATAGAAAAATTTCAATGTATGGTAAAAAAACACCGTTCGTAGCGTGTTTTGATGAGTATGGCAGACGTCTTCCAGATGAAATAAAAATAGATACAATGAGAGGAGTAGACCTTAAAATCATTGACCCAGATACATACGGAAATAATTATTTAGAGTTTGAAACAATTATTCCACGTCAGTTAAAAGAGGATATATTTACAATTAAAAAAGACCCATCTGTTTTTGACGAATAATTTATAAAAAAAAAGACAATGAGACTATTAACTTTTTCAATAGTATATGATATAATGCCAAACAAAGGAGGAAATCAGATGGGAAAAATATTAGTATTATTATTGATATTTGTGATTATATGTGCTATATGGTCGCTTCCTTTATATTTAGTTGCAAATTTTGTACTGTGGTTATTTCATAGTACATTGAGAATAACATGGTTTCAATCATTTGGATTATGTTTATTAGCAACTTTATTAAAAACATTATTATTTGGAAAGAAAGGAGACGGCTAATATTATGTTTACATTCAAATCATCTGTTATACCTAAAAACATATGGAAATTATGTTTTAGAGATAGAGCAGAAATGAACAAAATTTATTATGAAAATAGACCAGTAGATGAGGAAACAAGATTACACGGAATAACAGAATATGTTACTTCTACTATTTATATTGATAAGGATTTAGACGGGTTCTTATTAATAAAAACTCTTAGACACGAACTTACACACGTTTATTTATGGGAAACAGGACACCAAGGACACATATATGACGAAGAAGAACTTTGCGATATTATGAGCGTAGCAGCGCCTTTAATTTGTAAAACAGCAGACGAAATTATGCTTAGATTAAAAGAAGGATTGTATAAACGTGGCGAGTAATTATCAACGTCATAGAGAAAAAGATATCGAAAATGAAATTAAAGCCTATATAAAATCGTGTGGAGGACTTTGTTATAAAATTCACGGTGGGGATTTATATCAAGAAAGTGGTATTCCTGATTTACTTTGTTGTTGGGGAGGATTATTCTTTGGTATAGAAGTAAAAGACCCAAATGGAAAGCCTAGTGCAATTCAATTAGCACAAGGAGCCAGAATAAAAAAAGCTAAAGGACATTTCATAATAGCAACAAGTGTACAAGACATAAAAGATTATGTTGAAAAGGAAGGGTTGATTGGATTATGAGAAGAAAAACAGGACCAGCAGATATAAGTTATTGTAACACAAATTGTATACAAGAAAAATGTAAAAGAAATTTACGCTATTGGAAAGCACCTACTAAGTTTTATTCTGTAACAAGTTTTGATAAAGCCTGTAAAGATGAATTACATATCAAATGTGAACATATTTTGTCAGAGGAGGAAAACAGTGGAAGAAGAATTAAAACAACTAAGAGCAGAAAACCATAATATGAAAGAACAGTTAGGGAGTTATATTCCTAGACGTAGAGTAAGAAGAATATATAAAATGTTAGGAAATATATTAGAGGCTGACACAGACCCAAAGCCTTATGTAGATAAATTAAAAGAATTTATAAATAAAATAGAAAAAGAAGGTAAAGTAGAGGCAGGACAAGATATTAAAGAAGCTATTGAGCATTTACTTTCAGTGAGGGAGAGATAATGAAATATTATATAGCAGATACTCATTTTCGGACACAGAAACGTACTAAAATTTGAAAATAGACCATTTGAAACTGTAGAAGAAATGGACGAAGAATATATAAAAAGATGGAATAATAAAATTAAAAAAGGAGACGAAATATATATTTTAGGAGATTTATCTTTTTATAAAGGAGACGGTACTAATAAAATATTAAAACGTCTTAATGGTATGAAATTTTTAATTAGAGGTAATCACGACCATTTATTCTTAGACGATGAAGAATTTGACCAAACTTTATTTAGATGGGTGCGAGATACCGCAATGGTTAAAGATGGAGACCATAGAATTTCATTATTTCATTATCCAATTCAAGTATGGAACGAACAACATCACGGAGCATTACATTTTTATGGACACGTTCATTCAAATACAGGTACTATGCATCCTATGAAATATGAAATACCAAATTCATATAACGTAGGGATAGACGTAATACAAGAACCAATGACAAAAGAAGAAATATTAAATTTTTATGAAAGGAGGAAATAATCAGATGGCAATGTTTCCGATATTTATGATAGGTCTTTTCGCTGGTATGCTATTAGCGTATGTGTATTATCGTCATATAAAATCAGTACCTTCAAAAACAAAATTTGACTTACAGGAAAGACTTATTGTGACATTACGAGAAGACATTGAAGCATTAAAAATTGCAAATGAAGATTTACATAAACAGTTAGAAGAAAAGAAAAATAATAGGAGGATTGATTAAAGATGGAAACAAAATCAAAAGTTATCGTAGGAGTAATATGTATAGCTCTAGTTATAGGATTAATTATACTATTTGCAAGTACAACAATAGTACCAACAGGACATATAGGAGTAGTGACATTGTATTCAAAAGTTCAAGATAAATATTTAGACGCTGGATTTCACTTTATAGCACCATTTGTTGAAAGTGTACATGATGTAGATATTAGAACGCAAAAATACCAAAACACAGTAGAAGGAAGCGCTAAAGATTTACAAATTGTAAATATGACTGTGTCAATAAACTATCAAATTAAACCTGAGAAAGCATCAGAATTGTACGCAAATGTAGGAGAAAACTATAATGATACAGTTTTAAATCCTGCATTACAAAGTGGATTAAAAGCTGCGATTGCTAAATTCACAGCAGAAGAAATGGTAACAAGAAGAAGTGAAGTAGCAGCTTCTATTACAGAAGAATTAAATTCAAGATTAGAAGAATATTTCTTAATTAGTGCTGTAAATTTAGAAAACATAGGGTTTACAGAGGAATTTAATGCGGCTGTTGAAGCCAAGACAACTAATCAACAAAAAGCTGAGGCTGAGAAAGCTCAGTTAGAAATTATAAAAGTACAAAATGAACAAAAAATTAATACAGCTGAAGCAGAAGCGAAAGTTAGAGAACTTCAATCACAATCTGTAACAGAACAATCATTAGAACAATTAAGATTAGAAAATGAAAGAGCTATGATTGACAAATGGAATGGTGTTATGCCTACATATATGTTAGGTGAAAATGCTAACGCATTATTTAATTTAGGACAATAGAGGTGAAGTATGGACGATAAAATTGCTAATTCAATAGCGCTACATCAAATGACAATAAAAGAGCTAGAAGAAATAAAAGAAAACGTCGCAGAAAATATAGATGATGTGGTACGTTTTCGTATAGAAACAAGGCGTATCTTTCGCGTGTGGGAGCCTTATATCAGTAGAATAAAAAATAAACTAGAGGTCTCTCCACGCACAATGCTTTTGATAATAGACGAAATTATTGAAGATGAAAAAAGAAAAATCAGTAAATTAATAGATATGGAAGTAGACCAAAGAATAATGAAGAGAAAATTAGAATAACAGAGAGGAGAGAATATATAGTGGCTAACAAAAAAGAAAACGTATATGAAAAAATAGAAAATATTGTATTAGAAAGAGTTTTTTCGTTAGAAAACGAAAATGCTCAATTGAAACAAGAACTTGCTAGCGCTAGAGCTAAACTTAGTGTCTATGAAAGAATAGCCACTATAACTAACTCTAAAGCGACATTAGGATTTGGACCACCAATAACACAGGAAGGAGGAAATGGTTAATGACTACTCTTAGTAAAGGTGATAAATCTATACAAATAAGTATGGAAAATATAATATGTGAACCTACAAATACAGATAATCACAGTATTTTATATATTATACAAGCACCCAAAATTATCTGTAATGATAAAAAAGACGCAGAATATATTCAACAAAAAGTAAATGATTTTTCAATGAAATTATGTAAAGAATTACTAGAACCGAAAGGAGAAGAAAATGAGTAGAAAATTAGCAAGTATACAAAAAATAAAAGCTATAAAACCAATTGAAGGAGCAGACCGTATTGAGATTGTTCAAGTTTTGAATTGGGATTGTGTAGCACAAAAAGGAGAATATCAAGTTGGAGATATGGTTATATATTTTGAAATAGATAGCTTACTTCCAGATATACCAGCTTTTACATTTTTAAAAGGTTCTTCTTGGTCACAAAAATTAAATAAATATAAAATAAGTACACATAAATTTAGAGGACAAATTTCACAAGGTTTAGTTATACCTATTCACAAATTAAGAGAAATATATAATCAAATAAACGATACATCTTTTTCTTCAATCGACTATGATGAAGGTGACGATTTAACTGAATTATTGAAAATAGAAAAATATGAACCACCCGTTTCTAATGGTCCGCTTGGAGAAATAATCAATCATGAATGGTATGTACCGAAAACAGATGAAGAAAGAATACAAGTTTGTGCTCAAGACGTATTACCAGAATATATGAAAAGTGAACGAGGTGATTGGTATGCGAGTGTAAAATTAGATGGAACCTCTTGTACAGTTGGATTATTTGAAGACGCATTTCTAATTGGTGGAAGAAATCAATGGTATAAAGATGAAAATATGTACACAACTACAGTTAAAAAATATGGAGACATAGAAAAACATTTAAGAGACTATCAAAAATTAACTGGAAAATATATAGTATTTCAAGGAGAATTATGTGGCCCTGGTATTCAATCAAATAGATTAGGATTAAAAGAGAAAGAATGGTTTATATTCAACGTATGGGTCAGTGATACGGGTAAAATGGATAGTTATAAAAAATTAGATTTTCTTCGTTTTTTAAATATGTGTAACGATTTTGGATTACCACACGTACCAATTATACCAGTAGGAGCAAAATTTGATTTTAAAACTACAACCAATATAGATGAAACTGTAGAAATGTTATTAAAATATGTAGATGGTATAAAATATAGAACATTCTTTGATGACGCTTCGCCAAATCAAATAGCAGAAGGATTAGTATTTAGAAAAAATGATATGACATATTCGTTTAAAGTAGTATCTAATAAATTTTTATTGAAAGGTGGGGAATAATTAATGGACCCATTTAAAGAGGCGTTGAGTGATTATATTAAAAATGAATTAAAAGTAATAGAAGAAAATAAAACATTGGATACAAATATATTAAAAGGAATGAAAGCTGCTTACTTATCTATAAAAAATATATTTTTGGAGGAAGAATAAATGGAAATAAAAGTGTATTTGCACAGAACAAAAAAGAAACAATTTGAAGTAGCGGATTGCTTTTCTGTTTTCGTTGACTTAGATAAATTACCAGAAGATAAAGCTACTGATATTGATTATATAAATCTTGGTTTTAAAAATGATTGCCAAAGAATTGCTCGTACAAGAGAATGTGTTAAAAAATATGGAACAGGGTATATTTCTTTTATGAGACCTCAATATGAAGGTCCAGATAAGGAAAATGGAAATGGCAAAATATATTTTGATAATAAAGAAATGTTATTTTTACCAATAGAAAAGAAACCTAAAAAAGGTGTGGTCAAAGCTAAGGAGGTCGACGATGAAGAAAAATCCTTATAGAATAATTGGTGTAGATTTTGACGGTACCCTAGCTGTAACTAAGGGTACTTATCCTAAAATACAGAAACCTATTCAAGAAGTTATAGATTATATATTAGAAGAACAAAGAAAAGGGGCTTATTTGATTTTAGTAACTATGCGTGAAGGAGACGTTTTAGACCAGGCCGTAAAGTGGTGTAGAGAACAAAACATTGAATTTGACGCAGTGAATGATAATTTGCCTCATATGAAAGAATTTTTTAAAAATAATCCACGTAAGATATTCTGTAACGAATATTTAGATGACATGAATATAGGCGGTATAGAACATATATTACAAGAAATTAGAAAAGAAAGGAATGTATAAATATGAAGTTTTGTTTTGGTACAGTTTGTTGGAATGGTTATTTAGAAAGATATGTAGATATTTTTATAAATAACTATACTACAATTTATAGAAAATTAATTTCATTAGGAATAAATTATGAAGATATTGCAGAGCCTAAAATTATATATAATAATGATACACCAGGACCAAAAGTAGAAAACGCAATTAAAACTTTAACAATTAGAACTGGTAAAAAACTTATACTAGTTTGTGACAAACATAAATATACAACAGATAAAATAATGTATTCTACAAGAAATCGTTTAAGAAATGAGTTTAGAAAAACTTATCCAACTGAAAAGAAAGTGTTTTTCTATTTTCCAATTGATGATAGTGTTAGACCAGAAGCTGTATTAGAACTTATTAAACTAAGTAGAGCTACAGAACCTTCTGCTTGTATGTTTAAATTTTTTGTTGCAGAAGGAGCTAAGAATTTTACTGCTGCTACTAGACCGATAACTTCATATAAAGATATTCATCCTGGTGATTGGGGTGGTTATTGTGCATATACTATATTTGACGAAGATAAGTGTCCATTATATCCAGAAATTGCAATTCCAAATGTGGCATTTTATACAGAATTATATAAAGCTAAATATAAACAATATGGTAGTAAAGAAATATGTATAGACCATTTAAGACACCCAGATAGTCATCACTTCAAATATAAAGACACTGAAATGTCAAATAAAGTAAGACAATATTTATTAGACCAACGAATGATACTACAGAAAGAGGGATATAAATAATGAAAGACGTATTCGTTCTAATTATACTAATATTAATTGGATTTATATTGTTAAAATTATGGAAGTACATAATATTTCCATTTATTATTAGAAAAACAACTTATGAAATAGAAAAAAACCCAAAATGGATAACACCAAAATTAAGAGAAACTTACTATGGATTTTCAGACATAGATATAATAACTGCTAGAAGTGCAGTAGGAACATTACCACGTTTTCGATTAAATAAAGATAAAAAAAGTATGGAACGATTAGAATTATTAATTCCAGAAGATACATCTGTAAATGATATCGACAAAATAGCAACATTAGCTCTCCAAGGTAAACTTTATGTGTATTATAATATGTTTTATCCAAATAAATCCGCCCACTGGTTATCTATATTATTATATATGTTGGACGGAGGAGATATCAAACAAGAATACGTTAAATATGAAGATAAAGACAAGAAACCAATTGACGTTTTTAAATAAATATGATATTATATATTTATAAATAAAAAAGAAAGGAACGAAGCTAAAATGAAGGATTTGTCAGAATACAGAGTGCTTAACAAAGCTAGCTTATACAGAGAATTCAAGCAAACATATGACTATCCAAATATGCAAATAACTTCATATAGACGTGTTTTATATGGTGAAAGCACGTACTTAGGAAAAGGTCGTTCTCCTTATATAGCAGATATGTTTAAATTTTTTAGTAAAAAACTACATAAACCGTTTATAGATATAGCTTATGACTTATTAGACTCAGAGTTTTTTGGTAGGAAAAATACATTCTTAGATGTGATTATAGCAGAAATGAATATACCAAAAGAAAAAATAACTGATATATTAGGAGATGACGCAGAAGCATTGAATAATATAAGATTATGTGATTTAAACAACGATAATAGAAAGATTTATGAAAATGCTATATCAAAGATAAAGGAGTAATAGATATGAAAATTGAAACAAGTGCGATAATTGAAGCGTACGAAAATGGTCAATCTATAAATAGTATAGCAAAAGTATTTGGTACTTACCCTACTTCTATAAAGCGTGTTTTAGAAAGAAATAATGTAAAACTAAGGCACGATTCAAGGAAAAAAGGAGAGTTGTATATTCAAGATGGAGAAAAATTACTTGAATGGGCTAAAGCTCAAGGTAGATTAGTAACAAGAACTGAATTAGCGGCTGTAATAGGAAAGACTAAATTATCTCCTTCTTATTTTATTAAATATCCAGAATTAGGACAATATGTAGAAACTAGAACACAAAAGTCTTTGAAAGCATATGTAAATAAATTATATGATTGGTTAAAAAAGAATAACATTCCTTATAAACCAAATGATAGAACTATATTAGAAGGAGTGTCAATAGACGCATTATTATTAGGAGAATATTCAAATCTAGCAATTCATATTTCAGAAAGAGCTACGTATGTTAGTAAGAAAAAACACGAAGAAAATATAAAACAAAAAATGGAGAGAGCTGAAAAAGCTGGTATCAGAATAATATTTTTGAATAAAGACCACTTTGAAAATCTTGACGACGTGAAATTACTGTTGGATAGTTTGAAAAGTTAAGGGAGAGAAATACAATGGCAGGACAAACAAACTACGAATATCACGGATTAAAAGGTACAAGAGAATATAATTTGTGGAAGTGAAGAATGTCATAAAAATTTTTGTGAAAAACATCATTATGTAATTCATTTAGATAGATTAAAAGAGGTAGATTATGTGGAAGAAATGCAAAATAAATAATTCATATATGGTATCAACTGATGGTATAGTAAAACGTGTAGATACTGATAAAATTTTAAATCAAAAATTAGATAAAGATAATTATTTGAGTGTTAACTTATCAATGGGTAGTAGAAGTAATACTAGACAAGTTTTTGTCCATAGATTAGTAGCAGAGGCTTTCATACCTAATCCAGAAAATAAACCTCAAGTTAATCATAAAGATTTTAATAAAACAAATAATAATGCAGATAATTTAGAATGGGTGACAAATCAAGAAAATTGTATTCACGCGCAGCTTCATAAAAAATATGGGTGAGTGGCAGAGTGGTCAATTGCACCTGACTGTAAATCAGGCGTCCTTGTGGCTACGGTGGTTCGAATCCATCCTCACCCACCAAATGAAAATATGCCGTGGTTGTGACCGGCTAGTCACACTCTGCCTTGAAAGCAGATACACGTGAAAGCGTGGGGGTTCGACACCTCACCACGGCGCCAATGGCTAATGGTGTTCTCATAACTCACCAATCCACCTGTTTGAAAGCCAGAATCAAAAGTTATGTTATTATATGGAGACTTTCCCCAAAGGCTGTGGAGGGGAGTAAGAGTAATCTTATCTGATTTATCAGGCGTAGGTTCAAATCCTACAGTCTCCTATATATTAAATAAGTCTGTAAGATTATTTACAGGTAGAAAGGAGGCTCAATATGAGCGAAGGTAATAAACCGTTAAATGCTGGAAAACCTTGGTCACAAGAAGAGGTGGACCTAGTAGCGAGTATGCTACCAAACTGGGATAATGCTAATAGATTAGCAGTTGTACTAGGAAGAACGCCACACGCAATTCAATATATGTGGTCAAAAATTTATTGGTCGACCACAGCATTAAAAGAACACGCTAGAAATGATACCGCAAGTGAACATTATACTAAAATATTGAATGCAAGAAGAAAAGCTAATATCTGTATAAGATGTAGCTAATTATATAACCGGTGAAGTGAATATGCCTTTAACAGCACAGTCTTCTTAAATGTGTACTGTATGAAAAAACAGCCGGTATCCTATTAATTAGTGGGCGACAGCAGGTCCCTTGTGTCGTTAACAAAAGGGAGGTTAGCGTGGTTAATCGCAAATCCTTACATATGCAGTAGAGAATAACCCTCGTAAGGTACGTGGTACAAAGTAGCTCTTTGTAAGTGTATAAGCATAGAAAACTATGTGAAGTAGGGCAAGTATATCGAAAGTATGCTTCGTTGGCAAATACCACTGGAAGGTATCCCTCGCCTAAGGTATTTAGCGTGACGTTTCAAAGCTCGCCTCATTGCGGGACGTTGCAGGTGGGGATAAAAGAAATAAACCTCACCATTTTTCATATATAAAGGTAGGTAGGAAAATGAAAATAATTAATGAAAATTTAGAAATGGTAGATTATGAAGAAAAAGAAGAAATTAAAACAGGCACAATGTTAGGTTATAAAATGATGGCTAAAATGACTCTTATGGATTTAGTATATGATATGAATAGAAACACGTGTTATAAAATGAATTTTATGATTATTGGAGCACAATTAGTGATATTAACTATTAGTCTTGTATGTCAGGCCTTATTCAGTGAATTTAGAGCGGTAATATCAATGGCAGGTGCGCTTGGGTCTACCGTATTAATGTTTTTAGTAGTAATAAATACTAAAATATCCGATGAAGCGATAAGAAAAGCAAATAAGCAAAGAGAAATTATAGAAAAATGTATAGATAAGTTAGAAAAGAGGGGATAAAATGGAAATAGACCAAGAAATAAAAGATAAAATTGAACAATATGCTACAATTATAGTAATAGCTTTACAAGAAAAAAGTAGTATTTTAATAAACATTCAAATTGAAGAAGAATTTTCACAATATGATGTGTTGTTTTCATATAATTTTAAAAACCTTGGTAGACACCAAAGAGGAATATTAGCAAATGACTTAATAATTGGTGTAATAGGCTTTGGTACATATGGATTTTCAACAAGTATTTATGATACTGACCCAGGCTATTATGCTGAAAAACTAAGAATACATAGTAATTTCTTATCATTTTTGTTTAATGAAGTAAGAAGAAAATTGAAAAAAAGTTAAGAAATCTCTTGACTTTTTTATTTTTGTGTTATAAAATACAACCATAATAGAAAATAGAGAACAATATAACGTAAGACGTTTTTCAGGCTAAACGCAGTAAAATAAATTGTAAAATATATTATATTTTGTTTAGACCTATAATGTTTGTGCGTAAGGGTCTATTTTTTATTTTAAAGAAAGGAGGATTTCAAATATAGTGCCGGCAGAAATATGGAAAGACATAAAAGGATATGAAGGATTGTACCAAATAAGTAATTTTGGAAATGTTAAACGAATACAATCAAATAAATATATAAAACCTCACAACGAAAAAGGATATATTCGTGTAGCACTTTGTAAAAATAATAAAGTAAAGCATCTATATCTTCATAGACTCATCGCTACTGCTTTTATACCTAATCCAGAAAATAAGCCAGAAATTAATCATATTGACGGAAATAAGATGAATAATAAAATCAATAAACTTGAATGGATGACAAGAAAAGAAAATATGAACCACGCTAAAGACACTGGTTTATGGAAATTTACTGATAATATGAAAAAAGGTTTAGACCAAAGTAAACCTGTATATCAATATGATAGACAATATCATTTAATAAATAATTATCCTAGTGTAGTACAGGCGAGTTTAATCACAGGTATAAATCACGGTAATATATGCTCTTGTTGTGAAGGTCGTCGTAAAACAGCAGGTAACTATATATGGTCCTACTTAAAATTAGGAGGTGATTAAAATTAAGATTTGGGTTTATCGGAAAAGTAATGTCAGGTAAAACTACGTTTGCTTCTCAATTTGAAAATGCGTACATAATTTCAACTGACGGAAATGCGGAATATACATTCCCACCAGAAAGAATATTAAGAGTTAGAAACTATAAAGAATTAAATGACGCATTAGAAAAAGTAAGAAAAATAAAACCAGACTGGTTGATAGTTGACACTACTTCATATCTAATTGACTATTTAAGATTTTACTGGTGTGATAAAAATGGTGTTGAACACGAATCAGAAATCGCATACAAAGGTTATACAATGTTAAGAAGTTTCTTATGGGAAACTATCGTACGTATTGCAAACGATTATTGTGACAACGTAATGTTCATTTCACACGAACAAGAAATAATCGAAAAGAACAAATTTGGTAGAGAAATTTCTAAATTTCAACCGGTATTTGAAGAAAAACTTAGAGACCAAATGTCAGGTTTAATGGGTATAATAGCAAGAACTGTAAAATCAATTGGAGAAGACGGAAAAGCGAAATACGAACTTCACATTAGTCACTCAGATGATGAGTTTGGTGGTTCAAGATTAGCAATAAAAGAAACTGCTATACCATTAACTAAAAAGGCATTTGACGATAACTTTGTGGTAGCTTCAAAGAAATTTGATGCAGAAAAAATAATGACTGGTGAATTAAAAGTTGAAGATACTTACGCAAAGAAAGATGAAGCACCAGTCAAAAGAAAATCTGTAATAGGATAATCTATATATTATTAAAGGAGGAATTTAAAATGGCTCTTGAAAGAGATGATTTATCAGAATTAAACGAAATATTCAAAGAAATGGGTGGCGTAGAGAAAGTAGAGGACTTTACAAGTAATTTTGAACAATTACCAGATGGTGATTACATTGGAGAAATAGAATCAGTAGAATCTAAAAATTCAAAAAATACAGGAAGACCTATGATAGACGTAGTAGTTGCAGTTGAAGATGGTAAAAAAGAATATTTACATTTAATGTTAGCAGGTAAAGATTTAAAAGCTACAAGAACTGCTATAGCAAGAACTGTAAGTCAATTAAAAAAATTAGGTGTAGATGTCAGCAGTAATGATATAGAAGTTATAACAAATGAAGCTGAAAAATTAGTTGGGACACGAGTTAATATGGAAATAAAAACAACAGGAGCTAGTAATTTTAGAAATGTATCTTTAACTCTTGTTTAATTATAAATGGTACTGACAAAAATGTCGGTACCATATTTTTTAACTTGACTGTAAGTTGCATAAATGAATCTTATTCTGTTCACTTTTGTCGAATTTGTCGTTATTTGTCTAATTCTTCGTCCAATCGTTTTTGAAATTCTCTTTTCTCTTTTGCTCTATTATATTTTGCTTTTTTCTGTTCTTTTTCATCTATGTAAAATTCAGTCGTTCTTATTTCAAATGGAAGTTCTAATTCATCTACAAATACTACCTGACATTCTTGAGAACATTGTTTTTTATATTCTTGAAATATCAGATTCATCTCATCTTGAGTTTGAGGACTCTGTTTGTGAAACCAAGCGTGATTTTCAGCAGATAATAATGCTCCATTTTCTACAGTCGCTTTTCCACCATCCTTTTTCATTCGTATATGATGATATGTTAGTTGTTGCATTCTTTTCATTTGACCTTTACCTTTATATCGTTTTAGTTCTGTACCTGTTCTTAATTTTAATTTGTCAATAAAGCATTCTGCTCCATAAAGTTTAATAAGTTTTTCTTTAGCTCTTTTATTACTATTCATAAACTCCTCCAATCTGTTCACTTTTGTGTTTATTTTTAATAAAAATTAAATTATGTTACCATAATTAAGGAAATTACTCCTTAAAATTAACTCAAAAACAACAAATCGCTATATAAGCCTCTATAATGCCCATATAGCGATTTCATGTCTTAGACGACAAATTATATCACTTAAGTTTTTAAGTTGCTAGAAATGGATTTTAAGAGGTCATCTTCACTTAGTTTCCTCATTTTTTCGTCTTTGTATTTCTCGATTTAAATACCATGACGCTTTTTCCAAATCTTGAATAGTTGAATCTTTATACTCTGCTCTACAAATATATTTTATAACACAACCTAATGAAAAATTTAATTTCCAATCTTCAATTACATCTATTGCTTCTATTTTTCCGGCGTTATAATGTTGAGGATGATTTACTTGTTCGTTCATTTTAACATCTCCTTTTAATAACTTTTTCCTAATATAGCCTGGACATCTATTTGTGTATCTAGTGTCACTGTTCGTATTGTATAAATTGGATTATTATTTTCATCTCTTGTGAAACCTGAACATACACCTATTGTACCATTCTCGTCAGATATAATCGCTCCCAAATCTAATTGACCAGAAATCATAGTAATTGAATTCCATTCGCCTGTAGTATCAAAGTCCATTGTTTGACCAATTACTCTAGGTAAATTTTCAGTTGTAATTCCAATATTATTAGACATCTTCAATTACCTCCTTTATGTTATATCAGTGCCTGTATTTTTACTTGTTAATCTTAGTATATTAATCTGGCTTTCTGTCATAGAAGTAATTACATAAATATGACCATCAATGTCTGTAATCATAAACCCTGTTCCTATTTCACCAGAAATAATTATTATATCCTCTTGAAGTATTGTATCATTATCATATAAACTAGTCAATGTATAACCTATATTATTTCTTTCATTTGTGTTACTATAAACAGGAATTAAATTCACAGACCCTTTAGGCATAGTAACTACTATGTTTGGATTATACCTATTATCTACACAGTCAATATCTCCATCCCAATATCTAAACGTCTTACCTTCAACTTCTTCTGCTGAAATCTGAATTTTTTCACCCTCTAGATAATATCCATTTTCTATACTATTTATAGAAAGTAAATAGCTAACGTCATATAATGCAGTTATTTCAATATTTCTTGATGGCATTTTCACAGCTTGTTCTTCTGGTTTAAATACGTCAAAGGCTTTACCATCCATAAGTTCTAGATAAGCAATATCGTCTCCAGACCATCTTGTAAATTTATAATGATTTGTTTGTGTATCTTCTAAATTGAAATATATTTGTACTGGTTGGTCAGGATAATAACTACCACTTCCAAAACCATCATTAACAGTCATTATGTATTTATCTTTTTCTTTCCATACTACAGATAAAGTTATTTTAAAATTTCGTACTTGTAATGTAGTTTCAGGTTCTGTTAAATTTGCTACTGTTTCTTCTGACTTATCATCTGCTGATGCATTTTCAGGTTTTTTCCATTGAACAAATTCCCAACCAAGCATTGGGTCATCTGCTTTAATTGTTAATACTGTGCCTTCCTCAAATTCACCTTCAAATTCCCACCTATCTTCTTCATCTGGCATTTTTATTTTACCACCTTCAAGAAAAACGTGGTAAGTAGGAATTGCTCCAATTTCAGTATATTTCATTCCAAGTGTTATGTTTTTACCCGGCATATTTACTACAGCTTCTTCTGAATATGGGTCATTTACATATTGTGTATCCCCTGTCCATTTTGTGAATTCCCATCCTTCGTCAGGACTATCTGCTCGTATATCTACTTGTTCACCAATTGGATAATTATTAGTTTTTATTTCTCCATCTTTTCCAGTAATAGTTAATGTGTATTTTATATCTGGATTTGGTACATAATATGTAGCTTGTACAACTACATCATGTGTCAAATTTCTAATTGTAGTGTTTTCAGATAATGGTTGATATACATCATTATCGTCACCGGTTATTATTTCCCATTGTAAAAACTTCATGCCATCTGGTGCTGGGTCCATAATAATTTGAGGATTTGAATTTCGTAAAAATGACCCAGAAGTTGTACCATCTGCTAATTTACCATTTATGACTGTAACATTAAAATATGGAATAGGTTTATAATTTGCTTGAACAGTTCTATCTTCAGTTCCCATAGTAATTGACATAGGATTAGAATAAGATATAATATCGTCTCCTTCAGTCCAATAAGCAAATTCATATGTATCTGGGGCTTGGTCACCATAACATCTAACTGTAGTTCCTTCTCTATATGAACCACTACCACTACCATTTATAACTATTAAATTATGATATGGTTTTGGGTCTGGGTCTGATGGTTTTGAGTAATTAGCAGTAACTTCACAATCATTACTTGGCATTGTGATAGAAGTAGTCATATTATATCTATTTGTTATACTATAATAGTTACCACTCCAACCTGACCAATTATAACCTTCTGGTGGGTCATTTGCTGATATACTTACTGATTGTCTTTCTTTATATACTCCACTACCAGTACCGTTATTTACTGTTAAATTATACGAATTTCTATCACGATAATATGCATGATAAGTAACATCAGTTTCACCCATAGTAATTCTGCTATAATGAGATGATGAACCATATCTAGTTCCGTCTTTAGTCCAATAATCAAACATATAATCACTGAGTACTGTTGTAGTACTAATACTATACGGTTTTCCTACACCAACTAAAAATGTTCTTGTACCACCATTATTATCTTCATTTTCAATTGTAACTGTTTTAGTGTCTACAAACTCACAATCAATTACTGCATTTCCATCGCCAACATAGAATGTAGTAGTTGAGCTTTCACTATCTAAAAAGCGTCCGACACCTTCCAATATCCATTTCCCAAATACCTTACCTTCTGGTGCAGCTGGTGCTATAATTTGATGACTACTTTGTTCTTTTGCATTTTCTATTATGCTTTCACCGTCAATAGTACCTTGCACCATTGTTACAGTATTGTATGAATAATTATAATCCCAATGTGAAGTAAAACTTATATTTATATCTGGCATAGTCAATGAATTAGAAGTAACATCATCTAAATAAGCTGTATCACCACTCCAATAAGCAAATGACCATTTCGAACCTCTCGAACTTGCACTTAAATATACATTTTCTCCATAATCATACCACCCTTGAATAGTACCATCCACAGTTACACTATGTTGACCAGCATTTATATAAAAAGAAGTTAACTCTACATCACAATCTGGCATCGTTAACCAAGAGGTAGACGGCTCTGCACCACCAGTTAAATTTTCCAATCCTTCTTCTGTTCCTTGCCATTCATAAAATACTTTTCCTGGCGCTGCTATGTCAGCTAAAAGTCTGATTTCATCTCCGGCAAAGAATTGTCTAGTTGTACCTCCAATGTCATCATAAATGGTACCACCATGTAATGTTAAAGTTCTAGGAAATCTAGTTTTGAAATTAGCAGTTAACTTTACTTCATAATTTTCACTGTCATGATATACCATTTGAAAAGTAGTTACTTGAGAATTCACATCTCCAACATATTGAAGGTCGTCTGTTTCTCCACTCCAATTAGTAAATATCATATATTGAGCATTTTCACCGTATGGTACACCTTGTATATGCACGGTTTCATCTTCAGCTATTTGTGCAGAAGAAACTCCATATTCTTGGATAATACCATTTTCAATAGTCAATAACCATTTCTGAATTGGTAAATCTGGTTGATTATGCATTAAATCCAAGTTATGTTCAATTGCATTAGCTACTTGATATGTAAATTGTGTAGCTTCATGTAATTCTGTAAAATTTTCTTTAATAACTGGATTTGAACTTTCCATGAGTATCATTACATTTCTGACAATACGTATCATATCGTCTCTTGTAGGAATATCTGTTTCTACCCAATTCATTTTAATGGCCATAGATGGGGGTACTCTTATTATTCTGTGGTCTACCATGTATTCCATACAATATTTTGTATTCTGTTCAATTCTGTTTAAATCATTATAATTATATGCACCTTTTGTATTAGAATTCATTGTGTCCATTTCTAATATTTGGACATCTCCATAAGTTCTATCAAAAATAGGTTCTATCCATTCTACAGAATAACTCATAGTTTAACCACCTCCATATCACCACTCCAACTACCATCAAATGCGATATGGTTTTGTAATACGTAACCATTAATTAATTGGTCTTCACCACTAAAAGGTGTTTGAATTTTAGCTATATCTCCTGCGTCAACTAATGGTTCTCCTCTAGTGTCCATAGTATATTTGAATTTTTTACTATACCATAACTTATATTTTTCTTTTATTTTATCACCTGGGTCTTCTTTCATTAATTTAGTATCTATAATTAAAGTATCTTTTGTGACACTTCTTTCTTGAGTTTCTACCGTACTTATTTTATGCCCCATGATAGTAACTTCTATTTGAGGTTCTGCTTCACTAACAGATACATTTAAATTAGCTCTTTTACAAAACATACTAATTGGTACAACCTTATTTTCAGGTAATGCACTTACTGGTACACACTCGCTATATGTAATTTCTACTTGGTTTTGTGCTACAGTTGTTCTAACTATCTCAGTAACGTCATTTTCAGTAGTAGAATTATATTTAGGTAAAGAGATATTTGTTGTATTCTCTAATTGTTCAGCCGCTGGAACACTTGCAAAATCTTTATAATTAAATTCATGATGATTTGTAAAAGAATTTAAATCATTTAATTTTAAATTTGCAAACTTAATAGTACCATCATCTTGAATTAATAACGTGGCTCCCACTGAAAAAGCTAATAATTGAATGAGCTCTCTTACTGGTAATTCTGGAAGTACTGTATTAATAGTATAAGCTCCATAACTTTTTCCATCGTCGTCATTACTAAATATAACTGTATTATCAGGAAGACCTTCAAATTGCATTAGTGTGTCTGTAATACTTTCTACACTTCTATTATTTATAAAGGTTTCATTTGTGTATGTATCTTCCATCATATCTAATACAGAACCACATTCAAATGTACAAGTATCATCACTTGTTGTAATGTTTAGCAGTCTTAACTCTTTCCAGTCATCCCATTCAATTTGTTGAAATTTATCAGGATTATCCATTCTTTGATTTTCTTCGTCATACCCGAATATATTATAACCATTTCTAATTAATACTACTGTATTTCTATCTAAATTTATATAACCATTTTCAGGGTTATCTATATTATAAATTTGATTATAGTTGTTCATTGTAAAACTAAATATTCTACTAGGTATGCTATCTGGCACATAACTACATTTATCAGTGTAATCAGTACTTATTACTTGATTTTGGTCTAAATTTATTACTCTACCAAACATTAAATTAGATAATCTTATTCTTCTTTTTCCACGTCTTGTTCCTATAAATTCAACTGTAACTTTTGTTACATTTTCTTGATTGACGTCGAAAATAACATTTGGTAATGTGTCTACTGTTGTTAAATCTTGTGTTATATCTGTTAAAATAGTTTCTCCATTATAAAAAGTGCATTTAATCTGTTTAGGATAGCCAGATGGCACAGCTGAATTTAAGATTAAACTAAAACTTTCTATTTCTGATATTGTTGCTAATTCAATATCTATTTTAGGATTTGTTGTAAAATTTCCTTGTTCATCAGATACTTCATTGCTGATATAGCCATTATATCTAACTCCAGGAGTTGGATTAGGAAATTTTCCATTTAATAACCACATATTTTCTTCTAATGTAGCAATAGTGGTGTTAGTATAACTTTTAATATCTTTTAACGTTTCTATATTAGAATAAGTATTTACACTATTAGATGAAATATTCGCAATATTTACTTTTGCGTCTTGAGCATACATAATTATATCAATATAACCTTCAGCCCTTATAGGTATATTAAGATATTTTTGTTCTAGTGCCATCTTTTTGCTCCTTTCTTAGTATTAATATCCACAATCGATTAAATTACATTTTACGTCTTTATACCAAATCGGTCTTTTGAAATATTGGTCTGTTCCTGTAATTTTAACAGTTTCCCATTCGCATGGGGTGGCTTCAAAGTCACCCCAGTAATATCTTCTAGTTATAAACTGTTCTAATTCGTCATCCCAATAGCTTAAATCACAGTAAAATTTAGCAATTTCTTTTTTAAGCCAATTGACATTTACTCTTGACATATAAGGCCAATATAAATTTTCAAATTTATTTAAACGTCTGTTTATTACCTGAGCTACTACTTGACCTTTGGCGTTTCTAGTGGATTTAACTAATTGCTCAGATTGTTCTGTGTAACCAATTGCTGGGTTATTCACAGTATTGAATAATTTACCGTCATAATATTCAGTTAAATAATCTCCGTTAGGGTCTTGAAACTTGAATTCTTTACCGTTTATTAATATTAACGGAGCAAATGCGTTTGTTTTAGGACATAAACCCATAATTAATTACCTCCTTATCTAGCAAAAACAGGATTATTTAATGGTTGATTTCCATTTCTGTTTTCTACTTTTTTTACTGTTGCAACTAAGTCAGTACCTTTTTGTCTAAATTCCCCTCTGACGTCTATACCTTGTTGAATAGTATTATCTAAAGATTTCATAGTATTCATCATTTGGTCTAAATAAGCCTGACTAATATTATTAGTTGGTTCATAAGGTTTGTTATATTTTTTAGGTATAACAGCCTCTCCTTGATGTAAATAAACCAAACCATCATTTGGTACATAATTCATACCTACCGCGGCAGATGGTACTACTCTTGATTTATACTCAGCAGTAGCCTTTTTCTCGCCATTATATGTCCAAGTATCCGCGATACCAAATGTAAATATTTCTTTCAATGTATCTCCTACGCCTTGCCAGAATCCTTGATGTTCTTCTATAATACTATCAATTTCATTCATTTGGCTTTCAAATTGATTTTGTGTATCTTGGTCTACTCCACTTAAGAATGCTTCTTTTGCTTCGTCACTAGATTTTCTCCATGTTTCTACAAAACTAGCTAATTCCTCTGATGTCATTTCGTTTATGTCTGCCATTTTTTGTCTTTGTTGTGGAGTTAAATCTTGTAATAATGCAGCGGCTTCTTCTTCACCAGCTTCTTTGTATAATTGAATACGTTTTTTAGTAGCTTCTTCTGTAGTATACAACGAAGCTGCTTCAGCATAATCAATTCTAGCCGCGGCCATTTCAAAATTACCTGCGGCAACATCTTCTGCAATCGCTAAATCTATTTCCGCTTTTTGTAATTTTCGTTTTGCAGCCTCTAATCTTTCAGTAGCTTCTTGGTTTTTAGTTTGTTGTTCACTTAATTGAATTAAACTATCTTTCAATCCTAGTTCAGCACCCGATAACATACTTGTATTAAATGTACCATTTTGAACAGACGTTACTAATTCATCCATACGCGTCTTTGTGATACCAAGTTGTTCACCTTCCGCATAAACATTTTCTGTTTGTTTTTGTAGAGTATCATTTAGCACTTGCTGTAATTCTTCTAATTCACTGACTTGTGTAGA
Organism: uncultured Clostridia bacterium; assembly: GCA_944391865.1. Classification (GTDB taxonomy): domain Bacteria; phylum Bacillota; class Clostridia; order TANB77; family CAG-508; genus CAG-452. The sequence continues at coordinate 29,524 of CALXVD010000003.1, read as the reverse complement.
ATACCCTTGAACTAATCCTTCATAGTGTTCTATTTTTTGCATTTCATTATTAGCTTCTCTTGCTGATACTTCTACTGCTTCAAATGCTGGAGCTAAAGATGTCGTCAAAGCACCTGCTACAGCACCTATTGCTGCACCTACAAGTGGGCCAACTACTGGTATGATTTGTCCAACACCAAAACCAATCGCAGCACCTCCAGCAGCACCCTTTAAGACGTCTCCACCAATACCTTTTTTATCTTCTTCATTTCCACCAGCTTGTTCCAGTCCAATATTATATGAAGTTTTATCTGCGGCAGAATCAAATGCGTCTGCTACCATTTTTCCACCAAGTGCTATAGATAATACTCCAACTAATCCTTTTACTAATGCGAAACCTATCATTGAGCCCCAAGAACCTGCTTGTGTTATCGCTGCTGAATTAGTAAACATTTCTTTTAATGTGCCCACTAAACTATATTTACCACCAGCAAGTAAACTTTGAAAAGCTAACATTATACCTTGACCAAATCCGCTAGCTCCTAATAATGTAGTTATCCAGCCTCCAACTTTAGTCAATAATGTTTTGAATGCTCCACCTATAGTACTAAGTAATGTAGGTCCAAATATTTTAAGTAATTTCCATCCTAAAAACAACGCTAGTATAGTTGCTAATACAGTTTTCCAATTTTCAATTAACCATTTACCAAAATCTGTTGTTTTAAACCAATCCCAAAGTTTTTTAGCTATTATCGCCAAAGTTTCTCCTAAAATCTCTAAAATTCTAAGCATTGCTTCGCCAAAGCCTAAATCACCTTTAATTACATCTGCAAATAAATCTCCGATTTTATTTGCTAAATCTATCCATTCTTGTGATAATTGTGGTTTATATATTTCACCTAATAAATTATCTGGGTCGTTCTCTCCTCCAGAAGAACCTATATCATGCAATTCATCAAAACCAGCTGTAATATTTGAAATTTCCTCATAGGTCTTTTTAAAATCATTTGCATTTTTTTGGTCAAACAAACTTATTGGTGTATATCCAAATGCTTCTTGTATTTTCATAGAAATTATATCTAAAAATCCTATGATATTTACTAAAAATTGTGCAATTTTCTCCATAAATGGTAAAATAATTTCTCTAAAATTATTTTTAATCACATTCATTGTTCTTTGCCATTTAGGGTCATAACTTGCAAAATCTTCAAATATTCTTTTAACTATATTAAGTGGATTTAACATACTTATCCAATTTTTAAACATTTGCCCTATACTACGAGACATTAATTGGAAAGTATAATTTAATATTTCAGCCATTCTAGTTTGAAATTTAAGTGCTTTTCCGTTTTTATCTAGACCTGAATTGATGTTTCTTAATATACCGTTATTTTCTTTCAATACAGGAGATGTAAATGAAAGGTTTTTAACTAACTTACTAAATTTTCCACCAGTTTGGTCTATAATTTTGTCATTTGCTAGCAAGTCAGCTTTAATTGAATCTAATACTAATTTTTCTTCTTCCAAATCAGCTAATGTTTTGAATGCGGCACTAGTTGAATCTGGAGTTAAATAGCCTTCTTTCGTGAACTTAGCTTGACCAGAAGCTTCCATACCAGCAAGTTCTGTTTCTTTAGTTTGAATGTTAATTAATACTGATTGTAAAGCATTATTAATATTACCAAGAATTTGATTTAATCCGTCTGCTTGAGCTCTACTTTTTTCAAGAGATGGCATACCTATAAAAGCAGTCATTCCTCCTAGTATTTGACGTGGTATACTTCCACCCATTTGAGCATTACGCATATTTTTACCAGATAATGCTTCATTTAATGCTTTTGTTATTTCTGTAGTATCAATATCTCTACCAGGTGTTAATTGTATTTTTTGAGCCAATTCTGGATTTTGTTCAATACTAGCTTTATTAGTTCTGTATAATTGTAAAATACGTCTCATACCAGCTATATCACCAGTATCATTTGGATTTCTACCATTATTCAAACCATAAGTTCTAATACGTTCAGCAGCCATTGTATCCTGTTCATCTGCATCAGCTTTTAGTATTTTTTCATATTTTTTTGTAGTTCCAATTAAATCATCGAACGCACTTTCTAGTTTTGCTCTAATTCCTTGTCTAAGAGGTGATGCATAAATTGTTGACTTCTGAACCTGATTTTGATATTCTTCTTTCGTAAGTTCAGGAACAATTTTGTCAAATTCAGACTTAGATATAGCTTTCGGTATTTCTGTAGAAGCTCGTGCAGAATTTTGTAAAGGTACTAATGCGTTTTCTATAGGAGAAATCACTTTTTCTATTTCATCATATACTTTTGCCATTTCCATAGAATAACTTTTAGTTTTTTGTTGTGAAAGTGATGAAGTATCACTATCTGTAGTTTCTTGTTCAGCTTGTTTACCTAATACTTTTTTATTATCTTCAGTTATAGGAATACCTTTTTGTATATGTTGTAAAATACTAGATACTAATTGTATTAATGTGTCAGCTTTTGAATCAGTGTTAAAACCTGTAACAGCATCTTTTTTAACAGTTCTGGCTGTATCTCTATTTATGTCTTTATTTTCTTTATCAATTTTTTCAGATTGGTCAAACTCAACAGCTTCTTTAGTATTACCTATTTTGACAGACCTATTAATACCAGTCATTCCACTTTCTAGTGGACGAAGTGCTTCTTTCATGGCTTGCATTTGGTCAGAGTTTGTTATTCTATTTAATTCTTGACTGTATAAGCTACTTCTACCAGAAGCTCTATCAGTACTTAATGTGTCCTTTATGTTACGTACATTTTCGGCTACTGCTTGTCTTGCGTCTATAAATTGTCCTAAAATTTTATAAATTTCTTTTAATGTTTCATTAGCTTCTTCTTGATTTTTACCTTCTCCTTTAGGAGTACCATCAGTGATTCCTATTTTACCTTTAGTATCATATCTTTTTTGAAGCATATTATGAATTCCCATTATACTTTTTAATGGGTCTACGCCTTGTTCTTCATCGTATGTTAAATTAGCTAGCACTTGATTTATTAATTTCTCTGATGTAGCTTCTGGTTTCCCTTTAATTAAGCCCCCTTGAATTTTAGCTACTTCTGTTAATAATGCTTTTTTAATTAAATCATATTCAGTTCCAATTTGAGACCTACCAGAAGATTCACGTTGCTTTAATTTTTTATCTATATCAGCTATATCTTCTGTTGTAGCTCCTCTACTAGTTAGACTTGCACGTTCTATTTTTCTTATTTCTTGTTGTTCTTTAGCTAATCTTATTTCATTCATATTTCTATAAGGGCTTATTTCACTCATACGAAGTGTTCTTTCGTCCATATAAGGTCCACTCATAGAAGGAGAACGAATACCTAAATTAGTAGGAGCTCCAGGAGTACTAGATTTTGCACGACTAGCTCCTTTAGCTAATTCTCTACTTAATTTATCATAGCCTTTTCTTTTATTATCCTGTTTAATAGCATTAGCTATTTCTTCAGCTAATAATTTATCTTCTTTAGAAGTACTTTTTTTAGCATTTTGTTTCTGAGCTTTTTCAATTTGTCTTTTTAATTCTGTTCTTTTTGTTTGTTCTTCTCTTTTAGATAGACTATATTCTTGAATGGGTCCTCCCATTATAGCACTTAGTCCTCTTGATTGTTTTGTGTTAGCTTTGTGCTGTTGTCCTGCTAATTTTTTAAATCTTTGATAAGCATTTGTTAAATTATCTAAATCTTTTGCAGACGAAGAAAAGCCCTCTTTGAACGTTTTCTCCCATTGATTAATAACGTCCTTTTGGGCTTTCTCTAAGTCTTTTGACGCACCTTTTATTGGTACTTTTAATTCAGCAGGAATTTCAATATAGCCGTCTTTTAGAGAACTTAGGATGCCCTTAGTTAGCTCATTTACAGCCTCTTTAGCACTTTCTTTGTCAGCGACAGCACTGACGGGAATATTTAATCCTGTCTCTTTATCAGCCATATTTACTACCTCCTACAACCTAAATCTATATAAACACTAACCCTTTGATTTCTTTACAGCTTTATTTATTTTTCTCTCATAATCTTCTCTTAACCATTCTGGCATTGGAGCATTTTGAGTTTTCTTTTCAAACAATTCTGGTATAGCTTCTTCGATTTTAGCTGGATAAACTTTATCTCCAAAAGCAGCCCTATTCATACTACCCATACGCCAAAGTTTATAGGCTATACCTTCTCGTTTATATTTTAAAATAAATAATAATTCTTTGCAAGAATAATCATATAAATTTTTTAATTCACAACCTTGCTTAACTAATTCAGCATATAAATCATGAACAACGTGAAATCCTGCTAAAGGGTCGTACTTGTTTTCATCTTCAAATATTTTACTTATTCCAAGTTTTCTCTTTATCTTCTCCACTGGGTGTTGGAATATCTTTTTGTTTTTGCACTAATCCTGATTTTTCAACGATTTGAGCTAAATAAGTTTCAGCTAATTCTTGCATACCATATTCAGCTAATAATGCGTCAAATAAATCAGCTTCATTTTTATATTTTAATTTACAAGCGTCATTTGCGCAAGCATAAAAAATATTAACCATTACTGTAAAATCTGGATTTTGAAACGCTTCAAATATATTTCTACCTAATTTTTTTTCTAAATATAAAATAGATGAGCTTTTTAATTTAAACTCATATTCAGTTCCTTCAATTTTGATAATTACTACATTGTCCATAATTGTAATCCTCCTATTAATTAAAGTGGTGGATGTAAACGCCCGAAGATTGCACTGGCTAAACTGCCCACCGAAGTTTAGTTTATTATTCAATTATTACATACTAGATTCATTTGGTAATGAAACTACTATATCAGACTTAACGTCATGATAGATACTGAATTTTTCAATATCTTGTTGAGCGTCAGCTGTATATGAAATATTAGTTGTTGCGTCATATTCTATAATAACACCTGAAGCCTTCACAACTACCCAGTGAGCTTTAACTTTGTCATCTGCTAATGCTTTGACCGCTCTTAGGTTATGTACTGTTCCGTCTTTTGGTACATCAGCAAAAGTCATCATATTGATTTCATATGTTACTTCTGCTGCTGGTTGTAATCCTAAAACGGATGTTTCTGCTTTAGTATTATCAAGAGTTGTTGTATCTATTGTGTTTGGTTGTCCACCAAAATCTGGTGTAGAAGCTAAACCATAAACACGATGATATTCATTTGCGTCAAGTTTATTTATCAACGCTTCTTCTCCATCGTATGAACCGTTAACTCCTATAAATTCAAATGTTTTATCTGCTTTCATTTTTGTTGTATAATATAACGCAGTACCAAGTGTGGCTACTTGAACTTTTGCATCTGGGTCCATATTACATACCTCCTATATAAATTTTTTTTTTCTTAACAAAGTATTTAGTTGAATAGAAACTATCTAAGACTTTTCTCCAATGTATTAGCTTGAGCGTATGCAGTTAACATACATTCACGATAACCTGTATCTGGAGCTATTGGACTATCTTGGGTTGTAGTTCTAAATCTTAATTCTCCTAATTTCTCACATATTGCGTCTAAATAATCATCGAATTGTCTTTGTGTACCACCTTTTGTAGATAAATATCCAACAATTGAAATTATATATTGTTCATTATCATAAGATAAATCTCTTTTATTTAGACTTATACGAAGGTCATAACCAAAATAATATCTACCAATTTCAACCATATCCTGAGAAACAATTATTCCAGATTTTAAACCTTCTATTTCATTTAATTTTGCTTGTATCATTTTACGTAATGGATTTACTAATCTGGCCATTTGGTATTACCTCCTTTTCCTCCTGTATCGTTTACTGTTATAATCATTCTTAATATTACCTTTAAAGTTTTCTAAAAACCCTTGCATTTGTATTTTTGTATGTTCTTCAAATAAATGAGCTGGTGTTGGATAGTTAGGTGCCCATCCTGTACTATAATTATTTGGGTCACCTGTATTATTTCCTGTAGTTTTTATATACGGATATGATTTTTCACTGCCCATAGTTCCTTTTGTTAACCATTCATAAACTTGAGTGGTAGATGCACCGTCAGGATATTTCTCATCTCTAATTTTAATTTTTACAGTCTTATTGTCTACTTCTGTATAAATACTATTTATAAATATATTAGTATGTTTATAAGTTAGTTTCTTTCTATGTAAACGTCTTCTATATCCTTCTTTTGCTTCACGAGATTTTTTAGATTTATTGTATTCTTGGGTTTCTCGCCCTGTTTCTGACCTTGGAGAATATGAAGCTAATACATTTGTTTTATATGTTTCAAGTAGTTTATCTTCAATAACTTGAGTAGCATCCCTCTCTAAATCATTCGCTATTTGTTCGAGTTGTTTTGTGATATATATTGTGGCTGTTTTTTGAAATCTACCTACATTATCTCTTAGTGTTGGTTTTGCCATAATATCACCTCCATTGTATATCTATATATAATGGAGTAACCTTCACAACAGCATATTTATTTCCTTTCCACTCAACTAAATACTTTGTTAAGTTATCTGGAAAATTATTTGTTTTTTCCAATAAAAAAGGTTCAAGGTCGTTGTAAATAGATTTGAAACGATATGTTTTATCAAGATTAGCTCCATATGCACTAAAAGCTACTTCGTCTGACGCAAGATACTGAATAGCACCTTCTGCTTCAAATATGTTTTCATATTCTTCGATTAAGTCACCATCTTCTCCACGTGTAGACTTAATATTATATAGTGTTATTGGTGTTAACTTTGATAGTAGCATATCCTCCCTCCTCTACTTACAACTTCCTATTTTTTATTAAAGACTAGCGTCAGCGTCGTCTGTTATGTTAAATGCGATAGCACCTGTTCTATTATTTAAAATGAATACGTCAGCATATTCTTTTTCATAATAGATATAGTCACCTTTTGTACCAGCTGCTGGAGCTTCCATACCAACAAACGCGTATTTATTTGGTGTTAAGATAGCACTTGGGTGTACTAAGAACAAGTTAACTTGTTTAGCACTTGAAGATGGTTCAAATCCTGTTGTAAAGTCATAAGCAGTCTTCATTAAGAATGAAGGTACTGTTATTAATCTAACTTCATCAAGTCTATCAACAACTCTGTTGATATTAGCTTGGTGTTCAACAGATTTAGATAAACCAATATTTGAAGCTGATTTTAATAATGTTTTAACAGCTGGAGTTACATATAATATTCTTCCTTGAGAAGGTACTAATGCTTCATCCATTCCTTCCATCATTTTATCAAATACGGCTAAAATATTGTCAACTGTTAATACAGTTGTATCTGCTGTTTTTCCTTCAGCTACCCAGTCTGCATAAATTTTGCTTATTGTATAAGCGTCTTTTTCTGGGAATTTTTGTGTTTCATTGAATACTTGTGTTGCGTTTTGGATAGTTAATATCATATTAGTATCCATAACGTCTGCTGGGTCAATACTTGTTGACCACTCTCTGTAGAATGTTAAAGTTTTTGTTTCAAAACTGTTATCTACGTTTCTTGAGAATGTTCCATCTATAGCATCTCTGTTTACGTTTTTTCTACCAGTTACAGAAATTGATGGAATGTGAATTGTTTTTGAGTCTACGAATTTGTAAACTTGGTTATTAGCTACATTGTATAATTCACCAAAGTTAAGCACATTTGGATATGCTTGAGCTAAGGCTCTTTCGTAGCTTTCAGCGTAATTTACTGCTGCCATAATTGTTTCCTCCTTTTATAATATATTTTTAACTAAAAACAAGTTCGTAGCAACCGGAAATGGGCTTACTACATAACTGTTACATTGTGTAGAAATATTACCCATCCCATTTGCCACGAACTTGGTAAATTCAAAAAACCAATTCGTATGCCCCCAGGACATATCTATTTCTGTTCATATTTTATAATAATACTGAACAATTGTCAATAGATATTTATTTATTTTTCAACAATTTAATGATTTCTTCATTCTGTTCAATTATCTTTTTTAAATAAATATTTGTCTGCTCATCTAATGTTTTATCTTGCTGAAGTAAATGCTTCATTAAGTCGTCATTACTTAACTGAGACATATTCATTTGAAAATCCATTAATTGGCACATATTTGCAATTATGCTCAGGATAAAATAATTATCATTTCCCATTAAATCACTTCCCAAACATTTTTTACCACCCTATCTCTACAATCAAAAGTATCATATACAACACCGTCTCTTATAACAGTAATATGACCTCTCATTGTAACCAAATAAGTACCTATTGGATAATCCTCTAAAATGTCTTGAACTGTATCACCAGGATATGTTTTTACTCGGTCATATCTATAATCTAATAAAGGTTCAACAAAATTTACGTCATCTAGTAAAATTCCATTTTTCTTAGCAATTCTACTCAAATCGTCATAAGTGTCTCCCCAACTTCTATTTTCAGCTACAGATATAGCACGAATAACACAGTCATTCACAAAATTATTATTTTGATTAACATTTAAGAATTTATACATTATTCACTTATTTTCTTTCTGTATTTTTTAATCATTTGAGCTTCTTCTTGTGAATCAGCATTTTCTTCTAACATATCCATAAATATAACAACACACCTTAACATACTATCTAGGCTTTTCATACTGTCTTCTTCTGCGCCGTAATTACCTCTATTTGCAGCATCTGAAGCAACTGTATAATCACCATAATGTTCCATCATTTCGTGCATTTTCTCTTCTGGACCTCTATATCTTCCTCTGCTATCTCTTGGTGCGTTCATAGGTCTACCCCTTCTTCCATAAGAACGGTCCATTCTATAATTGTCTCCGTATCTGTCATCACCATATCTGTTTTCATCATAATATCTCATACGATATACCTCCTTCTTTTCTTTCCAGTATTCTTCGTTTTCAATGTCTTTGTGTATATCTATCAATTTGTCTAAATTATCAAGATTTTCTTGTTGAATACCGGTATTTACTATTTCTTTTAATTCAGCTTCAACTAATTCTTTCAAAGATTGCATTGTATTTTGTTCTTCAACTGTAGTTTCTTTTTCTTCCATAATGCCACCTCCTAACATCTTCTGTCGATTATTAAATTGGCACTTCCTATGATTGGAACTTGTGTTGTGATTGGTGTAGTTGGAGCAGTTGCAGTAGGTATTGTTGGCACAGCTCTTACTGATATAGTAGATGTCCCATTACAACATACTCTAACCTTTTTATTTATTCCAATATCAGCATAATCTCCAGCAGCGTCAATTGTTTCGGCCATTAATGTACCTGGTATTTGCTCACCATTGTTAAATAAAGCAAAAGCAACTACACCTGTGGTAGCACTAGAAATTGTAGCATTAAAACTAATTTTATATATTCCACCATTAACTATTTCATAGTTGGCAGAACCTTCGTTGTGGCACAACCAACTTCTGCAACCATTACAACTATTAGTTCTAATACAATCTTTTTGGAAAACCACAGAAGAACTATTACTATCTAATGGTGTAATTGTATTTATATATGATTGTATCATAACATTACTTCCTTTCTTTCAAAAATAAGAGGATAGAACTTGCCTATCCTCATTTACAATTAGCAAGTCCTTTAAATAAGGTTATCTAAAATAGATTTATGCTTTTATATATTTGATTAACATCCACATCCAGTGTTGCATCCACAACCATTGTTTGCATATGTAAATCCATATGATTGATATGGGTTGCAAGTAATATATGCAGGTATTGGACAAGGTTTTAATTGGTCGATTAAATAAGTATTTTGTCTTTCTTGACTAGCAGCTAATCTTAAAGCGTTGATTTCATTTTGTTGTGCTTGAATTTGAGCATTTTTATCCTCAATTCTATTAGCAACTATTTCATCGTGTAATGCTCTGTAGTTAGCATTATTACTTTCAATTATATCTCTAGTGTTATTACATAATGTTTGTTGAATATTGTTTGTGTTCATAGCCATATTATAGTTTATACCGTCAATTCCTCTTTGAGTTGTGCAGCAGCAGTCTGCTATTTGAGTTTTTACGTCGCAGCAGCAGTTTGCTAATTGTGAGCTAAGATTTTGAACACCAAGTCTTGTTTCATAACCGTTTTGTGTAATAGCATTATTTACACCAGCAAATCCTTGACAAAGTGTATTTTGAATACCACTGAAACCATTTAACATACCAGTATTCATAGCGTAGAAACCATCACAAAGTCCATTATTTACTTGATTAATAGCTTGACCATTTCTGTCAAAACCACTATCAAGTTGTCTTTGTAATGTAGCGAAATCACTAGCTAATACATAATTATCAGCAGCTCCTCCACCTTGGTTTCCCCAGCCAAAACCATTACCTCTGAAACCACCAAGAGCAAAGATTAAGAAAATAATTATCCCATTTTGTTATCATAAAGGCTTTTTATCCTCTATTTCTATAACTTACTTATTCGTTATAGGTCAGCATATCTTTTCAATTGTTTCCAAGTTTTACCCATTTTAATATCTCTAATTGTATTTCGGTTCACATTATACATTTTACCTAATTCAGTAAAAGTATGTACATCATCATTTAAAATTTCTAAAACTTGTGAAGAAGTTAATTTCGACCAAGAACATCTTGCTCCACATAGATGTAAATCATTTTCCACAGCGTGATTTCTATTTTCTTGATTTGTTACCCATTCAAGATTTTTATAATAATTATTTAATTTATTTCCATCTTTATGGTTGACTTGTAATTTATTTTCTGGATTAGGTACATATTTTTGAGCAACTAATCTATGAACAAACATCAATTGTTTACCAATAGAAACTCTTAAATACCCTTTTCCATTTAACTGTGGTTTTAATATACGACCGTTATGTTTATTTATAACTTCTCCATTTTTTGTTATAACATAATCTTCTAAAGTATAATAACTTCCTTTTTTCATTATTATCCCCTCCGACATTATTATAACAAATTCAAAAACAATTGTCGAGGTCTCGTGGGTAGATTATATCTTTTCACTACCTATGCGTTGCCCCTGACTATAGTATCTATAGCCTTCGGTTCGGATTAGCATTTCAGCCTTCCCGCTTAATACCTCGATTTAACCTTGGCAGATTTTCAGTTTACCAAGCGCCTCCTTCATTTCCCCAACCGTCGTAACCATTGCGATTTGGGTTAGATAATAGAGCTACGTCTGATGCAGATAAACCTTCACCATAACTCATAGCATTTCCCTCCTTCTTTTAATTTTTGTTATATTTGTTATTATAATAACCTATTTAAACTTACTTCTAAATTCAGAGAATTCTTTATCAAAGTCTCTACCTTTTTCTTTGAACATATTTCTTGCTACTTTTTCTACTCCTTCTGTATCTCCAACATTAGCCATTTTTACTAAATTAGCCATCATCGGATTATTTCCTACCATTTGTTCAGCTATTTTTTGTGGAGACAAACCTTTCATTATAAAATTTTGTAACATTTGCATTGGATTCATAATACTAATCCTCCTTGTCTAACAAAATTCTAATTTGTTTTTTCAATGTTTTGATTTCATCTTGTAATGGTTTCATGTCAGGCATTTTAATATTTTTTATATGATTTTCAATGTCTTCAATAGTAGCATATTTAGTTGTTGCAGCTTCATCAGCTTCTATAGGCTTATAAATTGTAATTTTGCTTGTGCCATCTTGTTGAAGTTGTTTTGTTACTATTGCACTTCCGTCAACAAGTGGAAAATAACTAATACTACCATCTAATGGTATGTCCATAGCTTTTACTACTTCTAAATTATCTATTGACTTTCCTTGTAAACTATTAAATCTCATACTAGGCACTGTTGTTTGTTGTGGTTGTTGTGGAGTAAAATAAGGACTAAAATATGGATTTTGATTATATGAATTAAACATTTTTCATCTCTCCTTTTTGTTTTATAATATCTCAAAAGAGAGAATGATTGTCAGGGTTCCTAGAACACAAAAAAATAAGATATTCAAAATATCTTACTTACCTACTGGTGGAAGTCCTAGAGGACGTTCTAAAATAGAATAAATTGTAGCACATTCTCGTTTCGTAACAGTATTATCTTCAAAACCTTTTAGTTTTGCGATATACTCATAAGTTTGATTTTCTCTAAAATATAATTGAAAAATTTCATATCTCATTGGATAATTCTTTCTCCAATATTCTTCATGTTCAAGAAGTATTGGGTGGTTAGGACTTATTGATACAAAATTCTTTAGTGCATCATATTTACTGACTTTTCCTGTCCATAAATACATATCACAGATATTAGACCTACCAGTCATTATAAACGCACTAAAAATAGCAAACATTATAGAAACAACTAAGTCTACTTTTAATAACACAAATAAACTTAATAGTATCAGTAAACTCCAAACTAAGCAACGATACCATGTTTTAAAATGTAATACTTTTCCAAAACAACCTCTACTAATCATAAATGTTAACATTATTATAATTATATAATTTACGGGTAGACTAAGAAGTCTACCCATTAGAAATATTAATATTGTCTCTGCAACATTGAATATTAAACTACTAAGGAGGTTTTTCGTTTTATCACTCATCTAAACCACCACTTCTCTTCCTATTACTTTTTTAATTTGTTTGGATTACTCTCCATCTTCAGGATTGTAAAACCAGAACCAACTGTCCCATCCTCCCATATTACACACCTCCGTTTTGAATAAGCATAAATGCCATTCCTAAATTTATAATATAAAACATAATATTAAAAATCACCAAATTAACTGCTCTGAAAGTTGTTGATTTCATATTAACAGGTCTTTTATCAGTTCTATTCCACAATAACTTATATAATTTTTGAATTTTATAAAGTTTTTTGTGGTACAAAACTAAAAATACAAATAATAAAATCCTACAAAGTATAACAGCGGCATAATAATTATTCAAAGTTGCCCATATAATAGAATATGAAACAAAACTTATCAGTATCAATACAGCACTAGCTATTGCAAATGTAAATATATCTGTTACTTGTGCTTTTTCCTTGTATAAAATTTTCAATATTATAAATTGAAAAATCGTATAAGCTATTTGAAACCACATATTAAATTTAATAAAATGTTTCAATAACAAATATTCAACTACCATAAGTACAATATATAACACTCTTTTTGTTTTTAACTCTTTTGTAAATATCATAAACAGTGCAAAATAAATTGCTTCTGGGATTTGTCCTAATAATAGTTCTAACATTTTGATATTTCTTCCTTTCTGTGACTATTATACAGCATAAATATCAAAATGTCGACTATTTTTTATAAACTTGTATCATTTTCTCCAGTATATGTACCAGTTACTCCTAAAATTGTTTCTCCAGCTTTAATTTTATCAGCAGTAAGACCTATAGCAGCTGCAACCATGCTTTGGTCAACGCTAACTATGGGTATTACATTGTTGATATATTTTGGTGTATACCATCTAGTACTAGCACCGGTAAATATTACAGATTGATTTCCAAAACCATCGTCTCCAAATGTTATATTTTCTTGTCGGTCAACAATAGATGGTATTTGTAGTTCGTCTTCGGGCGCAAATGTACCTGTTATTTTTTCTCCATTTACATACGCAGTTTTATCTTTAACTATATCATTTGCTGTAGCATTTGCGTCTGATGTATCTACACCACCTTCCATAGTACCAGTTACACCTAATATTTGCACATCTTTTTTGATATTCTCTGGGATAATCTTGTCTTGCTTTTCTTGTAATATTTCTTGCAAGTTAGTTTTTAAATCTGACATAATTTTCTCCTTTCTTTTATAAATTTAATAATGTTTCAAAAACATTTTGCTTTTCTTTAAATACTTTATTTACTAAATCTGGTCTAGCAGTTTCTTTTTTAATGTATTCTACACACACAAAAGCGATAACAGAACCGTCTTGTGTATTATGTATTGCCATACAATATTTTGATTCAATACCTCTATTTATTAAAAATTCATATGTACCAGGGTCCTTCTCTTTTACTTCTTCTGCGTCATTGATATAGCAAAAACCTTTTTCATTCAAAGACCTTGTTATATAAGCTATTACAGACCTAAACTGGTCTTTAAACTCAGACATAAAAGGTTTTACTCCAATTTTTACTTGTTCATTTGTCATAGACATTTTCAGAAAACTTTGTTTATTTACTCCTTTACCACCATTGTGATATTGGACTAAGTCAACTCTATCTGCGTCAGTGTATATCAATAATTGTTGTAATGTTTTATCTATTTCTTCTGTTATTCTAGTTAATTTTGTATTTTCTTCTGAAGAAGGAACGTGATTTGTTACACCTTGCACTATATTATTTATAAGCATTTCGTTATTTTTCAACTGCTGCTCTTGAAAAGCACGATTTTGCTCTTGTATCATTTTTAACATAGCGTCAAATCTATTGTCTAGCTTATCTTGATTATTTTCTAATCTTTTATCTTTATTTTTATTATCTTCTTTTGACCTTTTAAAACCAAGATAAGCTATCATTACTGTGAGAATACCACATAGACCAAGGATACCTATTTCAACATATATTTTAGCTAATTCTGCCCACTCCACACTGGCTCCTCCTTTATTTTAGATTTTTAATCTGTTCTTCTAGTTGGTCTACTTTATGTTCATACGTAACTATTCTTTCTTCCACTTGAAACCATCTGTCATTACCAGAGTTTCTTATAGAATTAAATTGACTTATATGCTTTATACTTATAATTAAATTTCCTATTAAAAGGACCATAATAATAATTGTGATTATTATTAATGCTTTATCTATATTATCCAAATTTTTAAATTTTTTTAACATATATTATACAATCCTTTCTCTTTTATTTACAATGAAGCATTTTCCCCTAATATTTGTTCTGATAAATCTAAACATTCTTCATATTCTGTATCACTTAATGGTGCGGCTGCAATTGTTCCTCCTGATGTATATCCTTCTGGAATAGTTTGTACTTCGGTAGAAGAATTATAAGTTAATTCTCCATTATTTGGCATAGTACCAACAACTTTTCCATCAGCATTATAAGCTATTTTGTCGATTAATATATTATTTGTTAGCACATCGCTGTCATATGTATTGTAATATGTATATTCACCATCATTTAAACTTAATCTTCTAGTAGCAGAAGTATCATAATTATATAAAATTAAATTAACATTATCATTTCTAAGTATAACATTATCACTAAGAATTATTGGATACCTCTTAAGAAGTACAGGTTCTACAACTTCTGTTTTTAATAAATCTAATGTATTATTATCTACAAAATATAAATAACAAGCATCTCCACTTACATAAGCTATTACAATATAAAAATTATTACATTTATACATATAATAATAATTAGGATTTTTTGATATGGAGATAGGAATTTGTTTACTCCCCATACTTAATGTCCAAACATCATCTATCTGTGTTATTGTACACAATTCTAAATTATTTCCATGAGCAAAATAGAAGTAATCTGCAAAACTAACAAGGTCTGCTACAAAAGTTCCTCCTATTGTATAACCACCTGATATATAATGAAATTCTGATGACCAGAACCCCATAGAAATTCTAGAATTGTTTTTTACCATTTGAATATTTACAGGTAAAGTACTATTATTACTATTAGCGTAATATATCCTATCAGAAGATACTGCTAATAACTCATACGAAATTTTATTTTCTAAACTATCAGAAATAGTTATTTTATACATACTAGGTATAAACTGTCTGTCATTATAAATCGGATAAGTGATACAAAGATATATATTGTCTACATCACAATATACACCTAATCCGTTACAGTTATTAAATTGAGTTGACCCCACTATGATTTTTTCTATATCAGAAACTTCTGTAAATGTATAACTCTCTCCCGTTTTAGATAATGTAGCTAATTTCAAGTTTTCATCTGGTGTATTATATAAAACAGCTGCAATTTCAGTTTCAGTAGAAACTTGATAAAAATTAGATATACAAGCTATTGTTGCACCAGTAATGGTTAAGGCGTTAATCACACTAACTCCTGTGTAATCATCTGCTATACGTCCTATCGTTAACCTATTCTGAGTATCATTGTATAAAACTATATTATCACTGTTTATACCAAACACTTCACCATTTGCAAATTTTGATAAAGTATAATTCATAATATTAGTTCCTATATTTTCTGTTTCTTCCGCAATAGCACCTGTTATTTTCTGACCTTTAACATATGCAGTTTTACCAGAAATAATATCATTTGCAGTTGCCGTAGCGTCCCAAGTATTTAAACCTGTCGATATACTTAATATCTCTGTATCAAAATTAGCAGCTGGTATTTGCGCATCTGTTCCTTTTTTTTCTCTAATTGCATCTGCCACATCTGTTAAATAATTAGTTAAATTACTTGTATCTGCCATTAATACTCACCTCCTAATGCTCCATAAATAGCTTCATTTATAGCTGCATTCATTTGCTCAAATGTTGGATAATCAGATAAATCTAAAGATACATTTCCTAGTAGCTCCCATTTATCGTTTATCCAATAATATTCATCAAATGTACCATTTTCAGCTGGCACTAAATAAATTTTATTTTTTTCACCTGTTTCAGGTAATTTATCTACTGGTACGAAAATATCCATAGATATTTGTTCATAAGTTTTTGTTTCACCGTCTACGTCTATAAATTTATTAACTATAGATTTTGAAGTCTTATAAACTGCTGCCATAGTTGTTGTAGCTGGTGAAATAATATTTCCTTGACTGTCTGTTATACTACCGTCTGGATTTAACCATTTATTTGGTAGTGCTTTACTTAATTCATATGCTTGGTCCATAGTTACCTCCTTTATAATAAATATCTTCTATTTGTTATTTGTTGATGCATAAGTGTCACCCAGTCATTATATACATTTTGTTGTCCTAATTCAGATTGTGAAGCTAATCCTTCTGCACCTCTGTTCAAATATGCCATACATGAACATTTTACTATTACTGGCCAACAATCATTCAAAAACCTGGTGTTAATTAATCTATTTGTCCATTGAGCAGCTTCATGTATAACCATTTCACATACATCTTCTAGTATTTCTAAATTATTTCTTTCTGTTGGTTCAAAATCATGAGCTCCTTCTAAAGGTTCTCCTTCTTCTCCAACAGTTGGTATATAATAATACTCTAAATTAGAAATTAAATGGATAGGATATGTTATATTGTTTTCTATAATAACTCTATCCTCTGGATATAGACGTCCTGGATAAAATTCATAGCTAACCTCGTCTATTTCAATTATTCCATGATTAGTTCCTGTTATATCTGTTTCGTATTTTATTAATTCTTCATCTAACATAAACTGAACATATACATGGTTTGATGAATTATTTACATCACCTTTTGTATCTGTTCTGTTTATTGGTAGATAAAAACTATTGCTAGTTAATCCATTAAAATTTAAAACATCTGGTGTAACATTTCCAACTTCTGAACCAAATATAAATAATGCTGGAATTTCTTGCCTTGCACTGTTCACTAAAAATCCTTTGTTTGCTATCCACCACGCATAATTTTTTACTTTATCTTGAATTAAAGTGATTTCTTCGTTAGTAAAACTACCATTAGATATAGTTAAAAACGAGTCTGTATGTCCTTCAATTGGAGAAAACGTTGAATAAACAGGTACAACCTCTGTATCACCTCTATAATTTTTCCCCAACATACGTTTCGTTTTTTCTACTATGTTTTCTACTGTTATATCTGTTGTAAGCATACTGTTTCCTCCTTTTTCAAATATAAAAATCAGATTGCTTAACACAATCTGACTAAATCCGATACTGCTATCCAATCTAACACAATTGAATTGCTATTACATAAATTAGTCAATTGTGATTTTGCTTATAATAACAGTATACTTTATTTTATTATTTTTTTCAAATGGAGTACAAGTATTTATTTTCCTGTGCTACCAAAGCCTCCAGCTCTTGTTTTATAAGGGTCTGAAACATAATCATCTTCAGTTTTATCAAACTTTAAAATAATACCTTGACCAAGTTTTTCTCCTTTTTTAATCTCTACTATTTCATCTAACATATTATAAAATTCAAATGCTATTTCCCCGTCATTATCAGGATTTCCATAATAATCAGCATCTACTACACCAATTCCATTTAATAATATTAATCCTTTTTTACTTGGATTAGATGAACGATTTGCCAAAATTAATACTTGATTAGGCATTAATTCACATTTAACACCTGTGAATACTCTAGTAATTGTTTCTGGATTAAATATTATATCTTCTAATGCGAAAAAATCATATCCAGCACTATTTAATGTGGAACGCTCTGGAAGTTTTATATCTTCTTTCATTCTTTTTACTTTTTCAAATTTAACCATTTTCATTCTCCTTTTTCCATAAATATACACCACTGTCGAATAAATTATTATAATAAATATCTTCCCCTTGGGCAATGTTTTCAGTATATTTAGTCAAATCTATAATATCTTCATCATTTAAATATTCTACTACCATATGTCGAGTTTCATGAATTACAATATCTTTTAGTAAATCTGGTTTTTCGTATAAATCAATAGAAATATTTATATAATAAGTTTTATTCCATTCATGAAATGTGCCTAATAAAACTTCATCTTCAGCTTTATCATTATAATTAAAGTGAACAAATTTATATTCAATTGGTTTATTTATAATCATACCAAGATTTTTCACATATTCTTCTGATATATCTGAAATAATTTTTGTATCTATCTCTTTTCGAGATTTTGTACTGAAAGAAGTTATATCTACAAAATAAGTAAGTGTAAACAATATAAAAAGAAGAATAAATAATATAATTCCTACCCAAAACATAATTGGACCTCCTAAAAACCACTGCCACTTTAATTTCATAATTTATTCCTCCAAAGGCTCACTAATTAAATCAAACGCGTCTTTTTCCACGACTGATATTTCATTATCTTTTATTACCAATAGATGATTTTTTGTAAATCTTTCTGTGCCAACAATGTAACAATCATCCGTTTTATGAGTTACTGGAATACTCATAAATTCAAATGACCAAGGCATATTATTATAAACATTATTTGTATGCTCTAGGCCATATTGAATAAGTTCATCAAAAGTGACAGCTTCAACTATCATCGGTTTCATTTTAAATTTAGCCATACACAATCCTCCTATTAAATTAAACTAAAAGGCGGGTTATCCCGCCTTTAATTATACTCTCACACAGTCTTTCATATTAACAGCTGCGGTAACTGCTGTACCTTTACCTATTACTACTCTATCTCCTGATACTTCAATTACGTCAAACACACTGTTTGTGGTCCAACTTGCTAATTTTATACCAGAATAAGATTTTGTACCTGTAAATTTAACTTTACATCCTTTCACAATTGCAGTAGGTGTTTCATTACTAGCTAATTGTATATCACTCTCATTCATCCAACCTAAATCTCCAGTTGTATTATATGGATGAGCTGCTCCTGCCGCATATCTAGTAATATTTGTAGTTGTTTTAGATACACTACCTGCTGGTGACTTAGCGTTTGAGCTTGTATATAGATTTCCACTTATCACAACTCTGTCTCCAATATTAAATTTTTGTGTAGAAACTGGTGTTGATGGTTCAGGAGTAGGTGTAGAAGGTTCTGTTGAACTTCCTGGATTTGGGAAATTATCTAAATAAGCATAGTTTGTATCAAGATTTCCTGAATATCCTGAAAATTTACCTTGTGAAGTGAATTGCCATAAGTGAACGTCGCTTCTTTTAGAAGCACTAGTATCTAGACCAGTTTGTTTTCCTCCACTTGTAGGCCATTGAGCTATCCATTTATCATATGGAGTTATTTCACTTCCTTTTAATTGGTTATTAAACCAACTTTCTGAAGCATATATTCCTGAATAATATCCTGCATTTTCTGTAGCTTCACAGAATGCAGCACACATTTGTCTTAATGTTTGATTTGAAGGCATACCATTTTTCTTTTTATATCCATCAGCGTCTTCCATATCAAACCATACACCAAATTTTACTATGTCTTTGTATGGTGCTATAGCATTTATCATAGCTTGAGCTTCTTTTTTAGCTCCTTCTATGTCTAACGCGTATGAATACCAATAAAATCCTACTGGAATACCTAAAGAGCGACATAAATCAGCATTTCTAGTAAATTTAGCGTCTATAGTACCTTTTGTACCATATCCTACTCTTATTATTACGAAGTCGATTTGACTTTTTAGTGCTTCTAGGTCAATATTACCTTGATGAGCACTTATATCTATACCCCTTTTAGCCATTTTCTTTTTCCTCCTTTTCAAAATTTCTTTGGAGTTCTCCATTTCCTTGTTTGATTTCTTCTTCTTTTTTCTTATTATTTAGCATCGTTTGAACCTCCTGTTATTTTATTTACTACAGAAGTACCTACCTCATAAATACCAATAGATACACCTAATAGTACAAATATATTAATTATACCAGACACAATTCCTGCAAAATCGTACTGTCCTACGTAAATAATTCTTAATCCTCCGATTATCACTGAAAATATTAGCGCAAGCCACTTTGTGTCGAATTTTTCTGGTAAATATTGCTTAAATACTTGAGTAAGTAATGTGATTATCGCACTACATCCTGCGATTGTACCTAAAATTTCAATATTAATAAATTCATTCATTATACTTACCTCCTATTTTAATTTATTTTAAAACTGTTTTCTATTCACTGGGTCATGCGCACGCTCATTAGGAGCCACTATATCGGCTTCTTTTAGCTTCAATGATAAATTTAATCTCCTCAAAGAATAAACGCCTGAAATTGGATTGTAGGCCTCTACAGTATATGTTGATTTTTTATATGGTGGAAATAATTTAAATCCATTTAAATCGGCTTCTGCATCTTTTGACACAAAAACTATGCTGCCAATTGGATATTTTGGTGTTTTCTCCTCTGTTTTTTGAATTTTTTGTGATTTTTTAGTAGTTTTTTTAGGTTTTTCCTCGATTTCAACTGTAGTTTCTTCTTTTTCTGGTCTTACTTCTGAAACTAACTCATCTGTTGCTATTTCTGTAGCTGTTTCTTCTACAGGTATATCTATTTTAGCAACGATTTCTTCTGAATTTGTTGATTTTTTTCTGCTTGCCATCTAATTCTCCTCCTTTTTAATTTTATTTTTATAGTTGACGTATTTATTATTGTGATTTTTTACTTGTAAAGTTAAAATTGAACTCAGGCTCAGCCTTTTTCTTTTTAGAATCGCCTAATAATACGTCTGGGTGGTCTTTTAGAAGTGTTTGTACTCTAGCATTTGTAGCTTCTAAGAAAATTTGATTTCTTTTATCTACATAATCTTCGATTTCTTCATCACTTGAAACGTCTTCGGCTCTAAGTAATGATAATAAGCGTGGGTCATAATTCTTTTCTTTTACTACTTCTGCGATTTTATCCCTTCTTCTGATTAAAGATAACTCTTTTTCATATTCGGCAATCTTCAATTCTTGGTTATCTATTTGCTTTTTGTACCTTTCTTCCACTGACATTTTGGCCATTTCCTCGGCTTCTTTCTTTTTTTGTTCAATTTCTTCTAAGATATTTTGTCTCATTTTTTCTTTTTCAGTAGAAATGCTCGCCTGAAGTGCTGATTCTCTTTTAGCAAACTCTTGCTCTTTCGCTCTTATAGCTTTGTTCATAGCTTTTTCTAATTTTTTATCAAACTCAGCTTGTAATTTTGGGTCTTGAAGTAACACATCTAAGTTTTGTGTTTCACTTGGTGTAGGTGTTTCCACTGAATTTGGTAAATTGTTGTTATTGTTTTGGTCTTGCTCCATGTTTTGGTTTCCCCCTTGGTTTAATTCATCTTCATTCATGTTTAAATCCTCCTATTATAATATTTTTATATATTTATCTGACACCGGTGTTTGTGCCGGTATCAAAATTAATAACGTGATATATTATTTATTATCATTTATTAGGTCTACCCTCTCTTGTTTGGGTTTTTTTAATATTATTAGTTCTATCTTTTACTGTTTGTGTGCTATTTTGTGTCCTTGCTTCAATCTGATTATTAGTCTGTGAAGAAGTGGTTGATGTAGTCGAAGTTTTTTGTGAAGGTGTGGTGTCGGTAGCAGCAGAAGATAAAGAATCCACATCGTTTGGTGATACGAAGTTCGTATCTGGTGTAACTGTGGCGTATGGTATTTCTGTTTCTTCTTCCTTGTTCTTCTTCTCTGTAGCGTAATCATAACCAAGATTTGATAATAGCGTTTTTTGTGATAGAATACCGTTTAGTGCTAATTGTTGATTTATCGTCTCATCTGTCATTGATGGTAAATTTGTACCTATTTCAATAGTTATGTCGTCTACATTATAATGAGTTGGAGAGACTAAGTTTATTCTTGCGAAGAAGTTGGCCCATCTATGTTTTATTAGGGTTGTAACCCCTTGTCTTACGTCGTCTAACATTAGCGCCATTGTATAAAATTTTCTGTCTATGGCACTAGCATTCATGTCTCCTGAGTTGAACGCTGCGTCTGAGGTATTTGGTATTCCCGAAATCTGGAAGATGCTGTCAACATAATATTTCAAATACTTCGTCGCATCCTCTGCGTGTATTTCTTTTAGTAGCCAGCCTACGTCTCCTCCTTCTTGCACGTAGAATGTTTTTGAGTCGATAAGGTATTGGTCCTCTAATTCACGTGCAGGGTTTAATATCTTCTCTGGGTTGGAAGATGAGATTGGTTGTTCAGGGTCAAAGTCTGGATTAGGTATTGTTAGTGGGTTTTCTGGTCGGTATCCAGAAATCTTTAACTTCGCATCTGCATCATTATAGTGATATAAATTATTTAGGTTGTTCATTATTTCTTCATAATTTGATACTAGCGAGATTATTGGGTCAATGATACTTACTTGTGGGTCTGGTTCAAATACACTAAAAGTTGGAATGTTATGAGTGCTTTGTTTTTCTTCTTTCAAAGTTATTTTGGTCTTATACTCAGAAGTCGCATCTTGATTTGTAGTCTTATCATAAATAGAAGTGCCGTAGAAGTTTGTATATGGATTACATTCAATGCAATAGTATAGTGTATGCTCTTGATTGTCTTCTGAGTTACGGCTGTCAAGGGTATATACTGTGATAAGAGCTACTGCGTTTTGCTGTTGTGTGTCAGATATGTCCGTTGGGAAAAGGGCTACGGTGTTAAGGGCACTGAGAGGATAATACGTATAGTTTGGGTCATCTTGAGATGTAGAACTAGCAGAAGTGGTATCTATTTCAACTGTAGATTGAGTATTCACTAAGTCTAATTGACGCTCGTAACAAGCACCATATAAAACAGCATCATGAAATAAGGCTTTCAATACTTTTGGGTCGTCATTCTTTGAAGATAAAGACGTAATTATATATTTCATTTGGGCTGCTGTATCTGGGTCTAACGGCTGAGTATGAGAAGGATGTAGAAGACGATACGCTGGTTCTTCTGACTCGTCTATAATTTCAGCATTGTATGTAATATCTCCTGATAAATAACCTGCTGCTAAATCCGTAATAAATTTTTCAAAAAATACTTGAACATTTCCTTCGTTTCCTGGAGAAGTTGAACTTATACCACG
This sequence comes from uncultured Clostridia bacterium, assembly GCA_944391865.1. Taxonomy (GTDB): domain Bacteria; phylum Bacillota; class Clostridia; order TANB77; family CAG-508; genus CAG-452. The sequence goes on along the minus strand of CALXVD010000003.1, from coordinate 5,943 downwards.
AAGGTATCTTTCATTTATAGACTGTCTTTTTTGTAGAACTGCATCTACTTCTGCAAATAAGTCTTGTATCTTACCATTTGTATATTCGTCTTTGATATTTTTAGTAAGTTTTATCATAAAAAATCTTACCTCCGTTCACTTTTTTATATTTTTTATTATAAATTATTTTATTTTTTAATGCAAGTGGAGTACAACTTTGTTGTCTTTTCGTCGGCGCAAGCCGGAGAAATCCCAATTTAGACAACTGGCGTGTTGTCCTTGGATTTTGGATATATGTTTTGTGAGTTGCCACGTATCTGACAAGCCATAAAAGATATACTATGCCTACGTTTACAAGCTTTTAGACCTGTTACAAAAATAAATGATAAATACTTGATTTATAGCCAAAAATGATATATAATAGACTTAGAACTAAGATTTGATTATAACATATATAAATATATGTTATAACATAACTATAATTGAATATGTAGCAATACACATATAGGGCGTATTGCAGTAGAGTTGCATTGCTGAACGCGATATGTAACAGTGAGGGGGCTAAACCTAAAACCAATTAAAAATGGAGGTAATAAAATTATGAAATATTTTGATTATGATATATTCAAGAAAAACGAAAAAGGTAAATACATAAAAGTAAATGAAATGAAAACAAAAGGAATTCACGTATTACAAGATATGTTAAACTATAACGAAAGAAAAGTTGACGGCGAAAAAATTAAAATAGTAAAACATTATAATTATAGTGAAAAAATGACTATTGACGTATATTTTAATAATGGTTGGAAATATACCTATTATGATATACCTTGCACAAGTGGAGCATATATAGACAGTCAAGAAATGATATAAATATACGAATATAAAAAATAGAAAGTAGGTGAATAATATGTTACTAGATATGAGATTATTGGTATTTGCTGCATTAGGAAAGAAGGCAGAAAAACGAATAATGACAGAAAAAACAAAACAAGCCATAAGAGATAACGACTATACAATAAAATTCGCAGATTATGGCACAATTCAAAAGAAGAATTACACAAAGTCATATTACCCAGAAGAAGAGCAAAGACAAATTGACGAATTCATAAAATCAAAAGGTTTTAAGAAGATAACAGAAACAAAAGAAGAATATACAATCGAAATTGTACCAAGTGCAAAAGGTATAAAAGAGTACGAAAAAATGCTAAATGAGCAAGAGCAATCACAATATAGAAACATTGCAAAAGTAGCAAGTCAATTAAAAAGTAAAATCAAATAGGGGGGAGGGTATACACCCCACCCCTATATAAAATAAAGGAGGGATTTAAAATGAAAAAAAGTAAAAATATAATAATGTGGGAGTTAAAAGAATATATAAAAGAATTAGAAACTAAAATAAATATATTAGAAATACAAAATCAACAATTAGAAAAGAAGGTGACTAAAAATGAGAAACAAAGAATTGAAGGCTAAAATTCAAGAATATAAACACGACATAAAAGAAATCGAAAATGAATATTATACTACCAAAAAATATCTTTATCAAAAGTAATGGCTCACCAAAGTATAACAGAAAAAATCAAAGAATTAGAAAGATATTTAGAAATAAACGACATTACTATTATATTTAGTGAAATATTAAAAGAATACATTATACCAAATAATATGATTATAGAAATAACAAATAAGCCTATACAAGCGTCAAGTTATTGTAGTCTTTATGGTTTTGATAAGTATATTATTCAATATAGAAATGAAAGTAAACTACATATCTTAGGACTATCACGAAAAGAATTCAAATACATTAAAGATAAATTTGAAACAAAATATATATAACATATATTTGTATAACAACACAAAGGCACTATGAATACATAGTCCTTGCAGTGCATAAAAATAGTTGAAATTGCACTAAACAATAAACTATCATAAAAAAAAAGACAAGAAAGTCATTAACTTTTTATTGATAAACTATTGATTTATAACTAAAAATAGTGTATAATAAAAAGTGAACATACGGACAGTTATAAAAAGCAAATCTAAACCGTATGTGAAAGAAAGGAGAATTACTATGCAATTAATTATAGGTGGAAAGGAAAGAAAAGTAACAAAAATCAAAGCAAATGAATTCAAAGACTTACTAAAAGACAAAGCCAACTTACTTGTATTTGGTAAATCAGGTCTAGGAAAGACAAGTATTGTTAAAAGTTACGCAGAAGAAAACGGCTTAAAGTTGAAAATAATCAACTTAGCTACAAAACTACCAGAAGCTATTGGGGGTATTCCTTATGTAACAGAAAAAGACTATTACAAGGAATTATTATCTATTGAATTAAAACCAGTATTTGACGACGACGGCGAAGGTTGGGTAATATTCTTTGACGAAATCAACCAAGGTAGCCCAGAGGTATTCAATACATTATATGGAATATGTTATCCAATGGGAGAAGACAGAGTATGGGCAGGACACAGCTTATCAAAAGCACAAATCGTTGCTTGTGGTAACCTAGCAGACGGTAACGACGGTGTAACATACTTAAATGACCTACCAACACCATTAATAAACAGATTTTTCCCATTCGAATTAATACCAAGTAAAAAAGACACGACTGAATACTTAAAGAAGAAATGGAAAAACATACCACAGGTTGCAAAATACATAAAGACAATGCTTGACGAAGACATAAGCCCAAGGGATATTGACTTATGCTTAGATATATTAGCATACGAAAAGAATGGACTATTACTACAAGCAAAATTAGATAGTGCATTAACAGCTAAGATATTTGACCTACAAAAAGGAATTAAAAACCTTGACCCAGCAGAATTGATTAAAAATGCAAGAAAAGTATATGAGCAATTTAAAGAGGACGGCGAGGTTATGTTTGGAGCAGAAACAATAACAACAGAGGCAGAATTAAAATCTAAGTTTGAGGAATTTTTATCAGACGAAGAAATCGCAGGAGTAATGAAAGGAGAGGAATAATATGTCAAATGTATTCTTGAATAATGATAGCAGAGACGTTGAAACAGCAATATTATTAGAAAAAGCATATCAACACGACATAGGCAAAGCCGTCGCATATACAGACGGCGACAGAGTATTTATAAACACAGACGATAACTTATTCAATATACTACCAGCCTATGACCACAATATGCTTAAATGGTTATTATGGCACGAAGATTATCATAAACAACTAAGACACCACAATAGATTTTTCAAATACTTACGCGAATTAAACGAAGAAGATACAATGGACGAGTTTCACGTAACCAAAGAAGAAGTCAATATTATAATGGACATACTTGTTCACGATAGCTTGTGTAAGATGTTTCCAGAATTAGTAGAAACCGCAATAAATAATCTAGCACAAATGAGAAATAGAAATTCATTAGGATATACATTCAAATCATTTGTACTAGAAGATATGTTGCAAGAATACGCAGACTTTAAACATAAAGATAAAAAAGAAGACAGAGGAGCAGGCGAAGGCGAAGAAGACAAAGAAGAAGACAGCAAAGACGGAAAGGGCAAAGGCGAAGACATAAAATCAAAAGACAAAGACAAAAAATCTTCAAAAGAAGGAGAAGGCGAAAAAGAAGATAAGAAGAAAGAGCATGGCGAAGGTGGACATGATAAAGATAAATCACATGGCAGAAAAGAAGATGGCGACCCAGAAATAAAAGACGAACCAGCTCCCGAACCAGAAAGTGAACACGACAAGACAGATTGGAGTAAACTTGACGAGATAGACAGTAAAGAATTCATAGAAAAAGATGAGGGCGACCACTATGTAGACCAGATAAACGAATTGAAGAAAAAGAAATTCAGACTAGGTAAACTTACACAGACATTAAACGGACTAGCCACTACAACTAGACAAAGAAGTTATGCTATGCCTTCAACTATCCACGTAGGCAAAGGGGTACTATTAAAAGGACGTACACCAGGTAAAACAAATCTATACTTATGTTTTGACGCATCAGGCTCAATGGGTAGTGAGATGGAGACATTTAAAGAAATAATTAGTAAATCAATTCCACAAGCAATGAGTGTACCAACGGCATGGTTTAGTGGATATTGTAGAAAAGGCTCAATTAAACACTTAATAGATAAAGATGGAAGAAGTGGAGATTATTTCAAAAGTCAATTCAAAGATTTTATGGATATATTCGCCGACTGTGGATATAACGATGACGGAGACAGGACAATAGAATTATGCTGGAAAGCTGAACAACAAGGCTATTCACCAATAGGCGTTACAGATGGTGGGGGTTGTATAAGTTGGTCAATAGATATGATTAAACAATTAAGACGTACAATACTTGTAGGACAGAATGGACATTGGCTTGAAGCAGTACAAAAAATAAATCCTAAAATCCAAATAATAGTAGTATGAGAAAGGAGGTGCATATTTATGTATAGACTATTAAAAGAAAAAGGTAATAACTCTAATGTTATAATAGAAAACCTTGACACTCACGCACAACTAAACTTAGGACGACTTTCAATGGATATATTATCAATTCTTGAAAGAGAAGATGATTTGACATTTGGAGAAGGAGGTAAATTACAATATAAAGATAAATGGGAAGTGAACATTAAAAGTACCACAGCAGAAGACTTATCAAGAAAAGCCATGCGTATGAGTAAACCCATAAGAGACCAAAGCAAAAAAGCAACAAAAGAAAAGAAGAAAGAAGCTAACAAACAAATAGATGCAATGGACGTATTATTAGGGTTAGCCAACTATAATTAGAGCTATGTACAAATATTTGTTCGGTAATAAGCCGATAGAAAATTAAATTTAAAGGAGGTGATAAATATGAAAAAATTAATATTGAACAAAAATAGACGGATGGCGTCGGCTTAGCAGAAGCACAATTGCTAAATGACGATAATAGTACAATTCAAAGAATGATATTTAGTTTTTCACAACCAGTATGGAATGATATGTTAAGAGGGGTGATGGTGATGCAGAGTGAACAGGATTATATCATCTTAAAATTCTCAGACCCAGCCTATAAACTACCAAGACCATTTCAACAAAGAAGTGTACTAATTAAGAATGTAGTGTTAAACATAGACAGGATAGAAACATATTCAAAAGCAACGTGGATGAAAGACCATTTAACAGCAGGAGATTATAGTGCAATACATAATTTCTTAAAGAATAGAAACAATCATACAACCTCATCATGGAATTGCATTCGGAATACGAGTAATACCAAGTATATAGATAGAAAGAAGGTGATAAAAGTGAAAGAGATATGGAAAGATATAAAACGGCTACGAAGGTCTGTATCAAATTTCAAATACGGGAAAAGTTAAAAGTTTAAACTACAACAAAACAAAAACACCAAGAATATTAAGACCTATTATATACAATAAACATTATTTACAAGTATTTTTATATAAAAACGGAAAATGTATTCATAAATCTATTCACAGACTTGTAGCTGAAGCCTTCATACCTAACCCAGAAAACAAACCAGAAGTGAATCATAAGGATGAAAACCCTAGTAATAATAATGTGAACAATTTAATGTGGGCAACATACAAAGAAAATGCTAATTGGGGTACAGCAATTGACAAAATGAAATCATCGTTGACTAATCGTGAAGACCAGTCAAAACCAGTCATGTGTATTGAAACAGGAATAATATATAAATCAACAAGAGAGGCTGAAAGACAAACTGAAATAAAACATCAAAATATAGGACAAGCTTGTAATGGAAAATATAAAACAGCAGGTGGTTATCATTGGAAATATATAGAAAGGAAAGGAGAGTGATGGCTTATGCCCTAATCACGTAAGAAACGTAATTAAGATTAGTAAAATAAAACCAGAAGAAATAGATATGGTTTTAGATATGATAGCAACAACACTAGACGACCCAGAGTTTCCAGACAAACAATATATGATAGACTTTGATAAAATAATACCAGAACCAAGA
>CALXVD010000002.1 GCA_944391865.1 uncultured Clostridia bacterium | reverse complement strand
TAGGGGTCGCCGCCCTCGGCGACCCGCATACCAATATTTTCGGGTCGCCGAGGGCGGCGACCCCTACAACATTTGCAGCAAATTTTGTCCTACAAATTACAATTTAGTGAAGAACGAAAAGTGAGTAACGAAGAGTACAAAACTCTTCGAGTTTTGAAGGAGGGGAATTTTTATGACATATAAATTTACAGCAAGAGCAGAAAAAGCTCTTGAAATAGCAAATGAAATAGCAATTGAACTAGGACATAACTATATTGGCACAGAACATTTACTTTATGGGCTAGTTAGCGAAGGAACAGGAATTGCCAATAAAGTATTAGAAAATCAAGGAGTTACAGAAGAGTTAGTACTTGAAAAAATAGAGGAATTAATAGGAAGAGGAGAGCAAAGAGGCACTCAGACTGTTGGATTTACACCAAGAACTAAAAGAGTAATTGAAAATGCTTTTAGAGAGGCAAGAAGAATAGGTTCAGATTATATTGGAACAGAAGCACTTTTAATTGGTATCATGAGAGAAGCAGATAGCATAGCAGTTAGAATAATGCTTGATTTAAATGTTAATCCTCAAAAACTATATAATGAACTGGTTAAAGTTATAAATGAAAATGAAAGTGGAGAAGAAAACAATAAGGATAATAAAAAATCAAATAGTTACAATTCAACACCAACTTTAAACCAATTTGGAAGTGACTTAAGCAAGCTTGCTAAAGAAGGAAAATTAGATCCTGTAATAGGAAGAAAGAATGAAATAGAAAGAATTATACAAATATTATCAAGAAGAACAAAAAATAATCCATGCTTAATTGGTGAACCTGGTGTAGGTAAAACAGCAGTAGTAGAAGGACTTGCACAAAAAATAGTAGAAGGAAATGTTCCAGAAATACTAAAAAATAAAAGAGTGGTTACTGTGGATATTTCTGGTATGGTTGCTGGCGCAAAATATAGAGGAGATTTTGAAGAGAGAATAAAAAAAGCATTAAAAGAAGTAAAAAAAGCAGGAGATGTTATTTTATTTATAGATGAAATCCATACAATAGTTGGCGCAGGAGCAGCAGAAGGAGCAATAGATGCAGCAAATATTTTAAAACCATTACTTGCAAGAGGCGAAGTACAAATAATAGGTGCAACAACACTAAATGAATATAGAAAATATATAGAAAAAGATAGTGCACTAGAAAGAAGATTCCAACCAGTTATAGTAGATGAACCAAGCACAGAAGATAGTATAGAAATTCTAAAAGGCTTAAGAGATAAATACGAAGCACATCACAATGTTAAAATTACAGACGAAGCAATAGAAGCAGCAGTAAAACTATCTAGTAGATATATAAATGATAGATTTTTACCAGATAAAGCAATAGATTTAATAGATGAGGCATCTTCAAAAGTAAGACTTAAAACATATACAGAGCCAGACAAATTAAAGAAAATAGAAGAAAAAATAGAAAAATTAGAAAAAGAAAAAGAAGAAGCAGTTACAACTCAAAACTTTGAAAAAGCAGCAGAACTTAGAGATAAATCACATAAAGAAAAAGAAAAATTAGAAAAGGAAAAAAAGGCTTGGGAAGAAAATAATATTAAGGCAATAAAAGAAATTACAGCAGAAGATATTGCAGAAGTAATTTCTAGAAGTACGGGAATTCCAGCAAATAAAATTAACCAAGATGAAAACAAAAAATTAATGAATTTGGAAAAATCATTGCACGAAAGAGTAATAGGTCAAGATGAGGCGGTATCTGCAGTTGCAAAAGCAATAAAAAGAAGTAGAGTAGGCTTAAAAGATCCAAATAGACCAATAGGTTCATTTATGTTCTTAGGTCCAACTGGTGTTGGTAAAACAGAACTTTCGAAAGCTTTAGCAGAAAATCTATTTGGAGATGAAAACGCAATAATAAGAGTAGATATGTCTGAATATATGGAAAGTCATTCAACATCTAAAATGATAGGTTCACCTCCAGGATATGTAGGCTTTGATGAAGGTGGAGGACTAACAGAAAAAGTTAGAAGAAAACCATATTCAGTAATACTATTTGATGAAATAGAAAAAGCACATCCAGATGTTTTAAATATGTTATTACAAATATTAGATGATGGTAGACTTACAGACTCACATGGAAGAGTAGTTAATTTTAAAAACTGTGTAATTATTATGACATCAAATATAGGTGCAAGATTAATAACAGACAAGAAAACACTAGGATTTTCTGGAAATGATGATAAGAATGAACAAGAAAAAGAATACAAAGATATCAAAAAAGAAGTAATGGCAGAACTAAAAAAATCATTTAGACCAGAATTTATTAATCGTATAGATGAGATAATTGTGTTCCACAAATTAACTGGAGAAGAACTAACAAAAATTGTTGATATTATGCTTGAACAAATAAAGAGAAGACTAATCGAAAGAAATATAAAGCTAGAAATAGATAAATCAGCAAAAGAATTAATTATAAAAAAGGGAACTGACATAAATTATGGAGCAAGACCACTTCGCCGTGCAATACAAACATTGCTTGAAGATAAACTTGCAGAAGAAATTCTAGAAGGAAACTTAAAATCCGGTGATACTGCCAAAGTAACAGCAAAAGACGATGAAATACAAATAAAGGTTAAGGCAAAAAAACAGTAATTTATGTATAAAATACTAGTATCCATTGAAATTTTATGTAAATATTGGTATAATATTTATCATAAAGCATAAGCTTTAAATTTATTTTGGAGGTTTTTTTATGGTGCAACGGGAAGACATTATAAGGCAAGCTAATTTTATTGTAGAAACACATGCAACTGTAAGACAAACAGCCGAAGTCTTTGGAGTATCCAAAAGCGTAGTACACTATCATATAATAAATGATTTGCCTTTCATAGATTATTTATTGTATCTTGATGTGCACAATGTTCTAAGAGAAAATTTTGCTGTTCGACACATAAGAGGTGGAATGGCAACAAAAAGAAAGTATGAAGCCATGAAAAAAATCTAAAAATAAAAGAGCGGTGGTGTAAAATAACATCACTGCTCTTTTATTTTTAGATAGGCTCAACATGAATAATTGCGTCAGAAACATTATCTAAAGCTTTTATATCTCGTTCTAGAGAGTCGGCTAAATTATGACTTTCAAAAGTAGACATGTTGCCATCTAAACATATAGTTAAAATAATAATATACTTATACCCAGAAGGAGTAGAATATAAACTTTCTACACTTTTAATTTCTTTATAATTGTGAACTAAATCCAAAATAATATCTTTAGTATGTTCATCAACTGATATATCCATTAAAACATTATAACTTTCAATAAAAATTTTAATACCAGTATAACAAATCCAAACAGCAATTCCAAAACCTACTATTGAATCAACCCAAAAGATCCCTTTATATGCAAGTAAAATAGAAATTAAAGTAAAAGTAGTTACAATGCAATCATTAAAATGGTCTTTAGCATTTGCCTTTAGCAGAATATTATTATACTTTTTGTATGCTCTATTTGTATAAATAAATAAAACAACTTTTGTTATAATAGTTATTATACAAACAATTACTAAATAGAATGAAAAAGTAAGCTCATTTTTAAAAATCAGTGAATCAATAGCATCAATTAATAATTTTATAGATATAGCTATCATAGATATACTAATTAATAATGAAAATATATATTCAGATTTGCCGATGACCAAAATTGTGGTCACTATCTCCAGGTTTGCTAGCAATTTTATTTCCTATAAAAGTCATAAGCGAAGCAAAAATATCACTTGCACTATTTATACTATCTGCAATCATTGCTTGGCTATTACTTATAAAACCAACAAAACCTTTAATAACTAATAAAAAAACGTTACCTATAATTCCAAATATTCCAGCCAATTTGGTACTTTTATATCTGTCCATAAATTTCCTCCAAGATTAAAATATTTATTGAATAAACTGTAATTTATTTTTGAGAAGTGTGAGGTGCGAAGTGGGAGGTGTGCTTTTTAGAGCTATGCTACGTAAGGCTTACCCTGATTTCACACTTCCCACATCCCACTTCGTTTAAAAATTATACCACAACAAAAAATCAAAATCTATTATATTTGCAAAAAGAAATAGCCTATGTTATAATTAGCATATACTTATGAAAAAGAGGTGCCACAAATGCTAATATTAACAACAATATACGTACTTATATTTATTATATTTGCATTAATATTATTCGCTATCGCACAAATAAAATTTGCAGGAATAAAAGTAAAAGATTTTTGGAGTTTTATAGAAGCAAACCAATTATTAGATAAATTATATAGATTTGCAAAAAAATATGAAAAATTAACAGCACAAGAGCAACTAATATTTTTATCAGAAGCGGAAAAAGTATTTGACGCATTTGATAAAGTACCAGAAATGTTGTGGGAAGAAGAATATCAAAGATATATGGAAGTTTTGGATAAATATAAAGATATAAAAGTTGCAAGATGGGAAAATAATTAAAACAATATGTCTATGTTTACAACGAAAAATTTTTTTAAATCTTTTATAATTAAATTTATTTCAGCAAATAAATCCAGTAAAGTAATAATAAGTGAATAGGATAGAAGAGATATAATAGTAGTTTTGTATTTTTGCCTTTTTTGCCGTTATATGCTGCTATAAAAAATATTGGAATTGTTGTGCAAATAAACAAATATATGTATTCATTTAGTAAACCATAATTTAAAATTGGAAGCATATATTTAATTGCATTTATAATAATAAAAGCTATGCTTGAATATAATATATTATTTTTAAATATATAAAAGAATAAAATAATTGCAATTCCATAAAAACCATAATCGCAGCCCGTATATTCTGCAATAAAACCAATTAAGGCACATAGAAATAGTGCTAGTGACTTATAATTTAATTTATCATATATATAAATACAAACAAGACCTAAAAGTAAAGTAAAAAATACATTTAGTGAAAAGCTATTAGAAATTATTGAATGAAATAGCATAAAAGGTATTTGTGAAATAATTGCAAATAAAAGTAATCTTAAAAAATATTTTTTAAGATTTTTAGTATGTATATAACCTTCTGAAATTTGAAAAGCAAATATTGGAAACGCTAAACGACCTATATAATTAAAAAAAGAAAATTTTCCAAATATCACATAACCTGCATGATCTATAAACATTGTAACTACTGCAATAATTTTTAAAACAAAAGCACTCATAAATAACTCCATATGTTTTTTGATTTATTATATATCACAAGAGATATAATATTGCAAATTGGAATTTGTTTTTGAGAGGTGAGAAGTGGGATGTGGGAAGTGTGAACTTAGGGCAGAGCCTGCGAAGCATATCCCTAAAATCTCACCTCGCACCTCACACATCTCACCGCTAACTTCAATTTATTTATGAATTTTTTGCAACCTATATGCTTTGCAAATATTACAGTCATTACAAATAAAAACCCTGTCATCAAAAATTAATTTAAGAGTATTTATAAATTCATCTTCTATTCCATCTACTAAATGAATATAAACTTTTTCGGGTAATAGGTTTAGTAGAGAGTTTAATGTATAATCATTCGAAGAAAAAGAGATATCAGATAAATACTTACTATTTAAAATACTATTTTCAGTTTCTATTACGTTTTTAAATTCGTCAAGCAAAACAGATTCACTATTTTGATATATCAAATGAACACAAGAAGAACAACATTCTTTTGAGTCGATATAACATTTTAACAGTTCTATAAACTCCGTGTATTCTCTATCTACAACAAATTTATTTACTGAGTAATCAACAATATAGTCAATAATTTTTATATAATCGCTTATTCTAAAATTTACAAAACCATCTAAAATTGTAAATTTATTATTTGCAAAATATTCTATACAAGAAATCATTATAGAATCTTTTCTCATATAGCTTTCTTCTAAAGACATATTATATAAATACTCACATGCTATATCAAAAATTTTTCTTTGTTCTATATCGCTAAAATAAAAGTAATTACAATTAATAATATGTCTTATAATATCTTTTTCATAAAAATTGATAATTGCAGAGGATAAGATATTAGAAAGAATATTATAAAATGAATCTAAATCTTTTCCTTTATAATGAACAATAACATTGTTATATATTTTGAATTTTAATTTGGATATATATAAACCATTCAATTTTACTTTTTCTAATTCATCTAGCAGATAATCAATAATTCTATTATTGTTTGTTTTAATACAAAAAGATTTAAGCACAAAATTCTCCTCCTCAATATATGTTATTATCTACTAAAAACTCATTAGATATACATATTTTATTCTGAGAAAAGAGAATTGGAAACTTGTATAATAATTATAGATAAAAAATCTACTATGCAATAATACATAGTAGATTAAATTTAACAATAAATCATATAATCTATATCTGGAAAAATTTTATCTTGCTTACTAATTTCTTTTAAAAATTCTTCATTAATATTATTTCCTTTTATCTGTTCATACAGTTTTGTAAATCTTCCAATGTGATCTTTTATTCTTTTTTTAGCATAATCAACCATTGTTCCATTAGTGATAATAAATAGCCAATCACTACTTTGAGCAAGTAAAAGTTCACGAGCACATTGATTTAATGCTTTTTTCTTTAACCCTTTAGCATTAGGGTAAGTTTTAGCAAGTTCGCACATTCTATCTGCTGCAACATGAAGATGTCTATGTACATAATCATTTGTTTGATTAAGCCAAACTTCGCTATATCCATTTGCACCCCAGCTTGACCTACAAGGAGAAGAAACTTGCATACAAGGATATTTATCTATAAACTCGCCTGGTGTTATAAGTTTAAAGTTGCAATCATCATAATATATTTTTTTAAACAAAATGTATAGCCAATAAGGACCTTCATACCACCAATGTCCATAAAGTTCTGCATCATATGGGCAAACTATTATAGGCGGAGTATCCATAAAAGAAGATAAATCATTTATTTGCTTTACTCTGGAATCTAGAAAATGACCAGCTTGCATTTCAGCTGAATCTTTTGCCCATTGCAAATTATAGTAATCTTTATTTTCAGTTTTTCCAGTAATTCTATGGTATTTAATACCAGTGTTAACACGCACACCATTTTTGGCTATATATGGTTTAATATAATCGTAATCTGCATCATAACCAATATCACGATAAAATTCTCTATAGTTAAAATCACCTGGATAGCCGAGAAATAGAACTCCAAACTTGTCTAGAACTTTCTATATCACGACCAAATGCAATAACACCTTCAGGTGAAACAATTGGTGCAAAAGTTCCATAAATAGGTGTAGGGTCAGCATAAAGTATTCCATGAGATTCAGTTATAATATATTCTATACCAAATTCTTTTAAATATTTATCTGCCTCTGGTACATACCCACACTCTGGAAGCCAAATTCCACGAGGCTTTTTTCCAAAATATTTTTCATATGTTTGCACACCAACAGCAATTTGAGCTTTAACTGCTTTTTCATTAACATATAAAATAGGAAAGTAACCATGTGTTGCACCACAAGTTATTATTTCTAAAAAACCTTTATCTTGAAAATATTTAAATCCTTCAATTAAATTGCAGTTATAAATATCTTTAAAAATATGTAAATCATTTGAATATCTATTTAAATAATAATTAGAAAGTTCATTTAATCTTTTATCATTAGCGGTTCTTACAACCTCTTTTTTACAAAGTTCTATATGTTTTTTTAAATATTTAATATACCTTCTTTGCAATAATTTATTATCAAGCATAGAAAGAAGAGGAGGTGTAAGTGACATTGTTATTCTAAAATCAACTTTTTCTTCCTCTAATTTTTTAAAATTTAATAATAAAGGTATATATGTTTCAGAAATGGCTTCAAAAAGCCATTCTTCTTCTAAATAATCTTCACTTTCTGGATGATGTATAAAAGGTAAGTGTGCATGTAATATAAAACTTACATATCCTTTTTCAGTATTCATTAATTTCTCCTTTGTTTATTTAAAACTAGATGTAGGATTATCAATATCTAGCAATTCTGTTTCTTTATAAAATGTTTTATATATTTCTTTTAATTTATATATTCTTCCCATGTATTGTATAAATTGCAAGCTTGCAATATCTTTAGAATAATTTTGATTTGTTTTTACATTTCTAAAGTAAAGAGTATTTTGTTCTTTTTCAAATAAAATATGTCCATTAGGTGATTCAATTTTATTTGAAGAAGTAATATATAAATAATTATTATCAATTGAAATGGTATTTGGCTTTGGTCTTCTTCCAAGTTCTACTAAATACTCACATTTTTCATCATTAACATTAAAGTACCAGCAATTAGCAAAATCATTTATTTCTATTTCAAATGTATAATTCATTGTAACATTATGAATTATTAGTACTGGTGTAGTAGTTTCAAAAAAGTTTTCACCATATTTTTTAATATAGCTTTTTCTATCTTCATCTGAAATATCCCAGTAAACAAAAAGCGTTTTAGGAGTTTGAGCAAGCACTTTAACTACTGTTTGATTGTATCTATAAGGTAAATCATAATACTCTAAAATGTTAATAGGTTTATTTTTAACTGCTTTTGTAGTTGTAGTTTTCTTTGTTTTAGTTGTTGCTTTTTTACTAGGAGATTTTTTAGAAGTAGTAGCTTTTTTAGCTGTTTTAGTAGCTCTAGTAGTTTTAGCTGTTTTTTGTGTTTTAGTTGTTTCTGCTATTTTTTTTGTTTTAGTAGTTTTAGTGTTAGCTGTATTGTTCTTAAGTTTAGCTTCGGTATTTGAACTTTTAGTTTTTGTACTACTGCTTTTAGAATTAGATTTATTAGTTATTTTACTTTTAGGTTCTTTAGTAGTTTTTGGCATTAAAAAATTCCTCCTTAGTAAAAATGAAATATTATTATATATAGTATATCAAAAAATAAATAAATTCAATACTAAAAAATAATAAAATAAATTTTTTTGAAAAATTTTTGAAAATATTGTAAATATATGTTTACATTTATCAAAAATTCTTATACAATATATCTATATTGTGTTTTAAACAAATGAAAAATTTGAAAGGGGCGAAAGGCTCATGAAAATACTTATGCTTACATGGGAATATCCACCAAGGATAGTAGGAGGAATCGCTAGAGTAGTAAACGATTTATCAAAAAGATTAATTAAAGATGGACATGATGTTTATGTAATTACATATAGAGAAGGAAATGCGCCATACTATGAAAATGACAAAGGAGTAAATGTATATAGAGTAGATAATTATATGATTAATCCTAATAATTTTATAGATTGGATAATGCAATTAAACTTCAATATGATAGCAAAAGTAAACGAATTAATTGCAAAAGGAGAAAAATTTGATGTTGTTCATGCACATGACTGGTTAGTTGCATATGCAGCAAAAACATTAAAAAACTCTTATGATTTACCATTAGTTAGCACAATACATGCAACAGAAAGTGGACGTAATTCTGGAATACATGACGAAACACAAAGATACATAAATGATACAGAATGGATGCTTACATATGAGTCTTCAGAAGTAATTGTAAACAGTAAATTTATGAAAAATGAACTACAAAGATTATTTGGACTTCCATATGAAAAAATAAATGTTGTAGCAAATGGAATAAATACAACAGCATATACAGGAATAGAAAAAGACTATAATTTTAGAAGACAATATGCAGCCGATAACGAAAAAATAATACTATTTATGGGAAGACTAGTATATGAAAAAGGCGTTCAACATTTAATATCTGCAATGCCAAAAATATTAGCTAATTATCATGATGCAAAACTAGTAATTGCAGGTAAAGGTGGAATGTTAGACGAGTTAAAAGCACAAGTAGATAACATGGGATTAAGCCAAAAAGTATATTTTACAGGATATTTAAATGCAAAACAAGTATCAAAAATGTATAAATGTGCTGATATATCAGTGTTTCCAAGCACATATGAACCTTTTGGAATTGTGGCATTAGAGGCTATGCTTGCTGGAGTTCCAACTGTAGTATCAGATGTAGGAGGATTAAACGAAATAGTAGAACACGGAGTAGACGGAATGAAATCTTATGCAGGAAATCCAAATTCACTTGCAGATTCAATACTTGCTTTACTATTTAATCCTGAACTTTGTGATAATATATCAAAAAAAGCAAAACAAAAAGTTAAAAACGAGTATAATTGGGCAAAAATTGCACAAGATACACATTTTATATATCAAAAAGCAATATGTCAAACAATGGCACAGCGTCAAGCAAATCAAATAGCACAAGAAAAAGTAAGAAAGCAAAAGAAAATAAGAAATGTAGAAACAGAAATTTCAAACTTAATTTCGTTTAATAAGAAGCGTCAAGCTTACGCTTAATGAAAAAGGCAAATGAAAAACTTCGTATTACGGTGTCAAACGTCATAAAAATTTTTTCAATGTACACACGTACAATTTCAAAAATTTTTATTTGTTTTCCTAGTACTACTCGTTTTTGATTTGCCTTAATTTATATAAGAATTTAGGGAGGAAATGTTATGTACGTATATGATGAAGCTAACAATTTAGCAAAAGCAATACAAGAGAGTAAAGAATATAAGGAGTATAAGAAAGCAAAAGAAGATATAAATGCTATTCCTGAAATGAAAGCAAAAATAGACGAGTTTGAAAAGATAAGATACGATGTACAAGTTATGTCATTCCAAGGAGAAAAACAAGACGAAGCAAAAATGAAAAAACTACAAGAGATGTATGACATACTATTAAAAGAACCAAAAATAAAAGATTATTTTGACATAGAAGTAAGATTTAATATAATGCTTGCAGATGTAAACAAAATAATAAGTGAGTCTGTAAAAGATTTATTATAATGTATTGTACGGGCGACTTTCTTGCCGTCCAATAATTTATATGGATAAATTTATTGCAAACGTTGTAGGGGCGGGCCTTGTGTCCGCCCGATTTTTAAAACATTCTATTTATATTAGAAAAAGTGCAAGAAGCAGCACAAGAAGATATTTGGTACACAGAAGAAGAAGCAATGGAATTACTAGACAAAATGATAGAAGAGAATAAAAAATGTATAGAATCGAATACTCTGAGAGAGCAATAATTGATTTAAATGATATATATAATTATATTTATTATGATTTAGTAAATCCAATTGTTGCAATTCAATTTAGAAAGAAAATACCAAAATCAATTTCAAATCTTCAAATATTTCCTTATATGGGTAAAAAATATAATAAAACAAATTTTAGATACATTTATTTCAAAAATTATTTAATAATCTATTTAGTTAAAAATCAAAACGTTGAAATCCAAGCGTTATTTCATAAAAGACAAAATTTTAAAAATGTAATTTAAAAAATATATACAAAAATTAACAATTATGCTATACTTTTTAGTAGTTATTGCAAAAGAAGAGGTAGTATATGGAGAATATTGTTTATATTATATTGTTAATTGTAACTATTATTTTATTTAAAATCATATTTAAAATAAATATAAAAAAAGCAAAAAGTATGCAAGAAAACAAAGATGCTGAAAAAATTACAGATAAATTTCCAGATAATATTGAAATTGCAAAAGAAATGCTAAGTTTGCTTGGAAACAAAGGCGTAAAAATAGAAGAGGCAAAAGATACTGAAACTAGTTTGTACATTGCAATAACTAATAAAATTTCAATAGCAGATATGAAAAATAACTACGCAAGAATACAAACTATTGCACATGAGTGCCTGCATTCTTGCCAAGATAGAACCTTGCTCTTATTTAACTTCATATTTTCAAATATAAATATAATATATTTTTTAGCAATTACAATACTTACAATATTTAAAGTGATAAACAATCAAATGCTCCAAATAGCAATACTTATGCTATTTACTTTAATTCAATTTGCTGTAAGAAGCTTTTTAGAAATAGATGCAATGACAAGAGCAAAATATTTAGCAAAAGAATACATGGAAAGAAAAAAACTATGTACAGATGAAGAAAAAGAAACATTATTAAAAGAATATGATAAAATAAATAAAGTAGGAATTCCATTTGTAGTAGACAATTTGCTAACAAGTGGATTAATAAGAGTTTTAATTTATGCAATAATTTCATTAGTTGTGTAAAAATGTAATTTGTCTGATTAAATTAATTGCAAATGTTGTAGGGGCTGGCGTCCTCGACAGCCAGATTTTTGAAAGAATTTCAAATTATTAAAATAAATATAAAATATGAATTTTGAAAATAATGTCCTCCAAGGCATACGCGGGTATTCCCCCGTCTCAAAGGACTGTCGGACCATTATTTGTCAAAATTAATATTTTTATATTTAAACCTTTTAATGAAAATTAAAATTTTCATTAAATTGATGATTTTAAATTGTAGAGTAGCGCGAAGAGATTTCCATTTATATTTTTCGAGCGGGTTACGGGTGGGGACCGACAAGCTTAGATTATGTTTAGAAAATTTAGCGCCAGCTAAAATTTTATTACATAATCTGCGCAGTTGGGGCGCGTGAGAAAAAATATAAATAAATCTCTGGGAGCGAACCTAAAAATAAATTTAATTTATGCAATAATTATAATTTACAAAACCAAATTCAGGAGGCAAAGGTAAAAATGCTTAAAAAAATGTGGCTACATTTTAAGTTAATAACAAAACATAAATGGATAGTATTTAGATTATGCTCAAAAGTAGGCTTAATATGGAGAGGTTTAGTACATGATTTATCTAAATATAGCCCTACTGAATTTTTTGAGAGTAGCAAGTACTATGTAGGGTATAAAAGTCCAATACAGGTTGCAAGGCAAGAACGCGTTTACTCTGCAGCATGGCTGCATCATAAAGGTAGAAACAAGCATCATGAAGAATACTGGTATGATTTTAATGCACCAGTAAAAGCACCTGTTATCCCATATAAATATACAGTAGAAATGTTATGCGATAATTTAGCAGCAGGTATTGTATATAAAGGAAAAGACTTTACAAATGATTACCCATTATGGTATTGGAAAAATATAAAGAATAAAGATGTATTTCATCCTAAAATGGTAGAATTTTTTGATGATGTTTTTGAAGAAATAAGCAAAAATGGAATAGATGCAGTATTAAAAAAAGAAATTCTAAAAGAAAAATATAATAAATATTGTTCTTAATTTATAAAGGAGCTAGTGAAAATGGAAAAAGATGTTGAAGAAATAGTTAAATTTATATAATTAAAGACAAAAATATTGGAGGAATTTATGCAAGATAAACAAAAATATATTAGAAATTTTAGCATTATAGCACATATAGATCACGGAAAATCAACTCTTGCGGATAGATTAATAGAAAAAACGGGACTTCTTTCAAAAAGAGAAATGGAAAGCCAAGTATTAGACAATATGGATTTAGAAAGAGAACGTGGAATTACAATAAAAGCACAAGCTGTAAGGATGCTATATAAAGCAAGTGATGGAAATGAATATATATTTAATTTAATAGATACCCCAGGGCATGTAGACTTTAATTATGAAGTTTCTAAGAGTCTTGCTGCATGTGAAGGGGCAATTTTAGTAGTAGACGCAAGCCAAGGAGTAGAGGCTCAAACGCTTGCAAATGTATATTTGGCACTAGATAATAATCTAGAAATTTTGCCAGTTATAAATAAAGTGGATCTTCCAAATGCAAGACCAGATGAAATCAAAAAAGAGATAGAAGACATAATAGGAATACCAGCTATGGATGCACCATGCATATCAGCAAAAACAGGACTAAATATAGAGGAAGTATTAGAAAGGATAGTTACAGATTTTCCAGCACCGCAAGGAGACGAAACAAAGCCATTAAAATGCTTAATATTTGATTCTTTTTACGATAATTACAAAGGTGCATTAAGCTATATTAGAGTAGTAGAGGGAACTGTTAAAACAGGTGATGAAATATTATTTATGGCTACAAATAAAAAGTTTGTAGTTTCTGAACTTGGCTATTTAGAACCAGGAACTACTGTTCCAGCAGACAAATTAACTGCCGGAGAAGTTCGGATATATTGCAGCAAGTGTAAAAAATGTATCAGACCTTCATGTTGGAGATACAATAACTAATGCTGAGAATCCTGCAAAAGAACCACTTCCAGGGTATAAAAAAGCAAATTCGATGGTATACTGTGGGCTATATCCACTAGATGGAGGAGATTACGAAAACTTAAAAACAGCTTTAGAAAAATTAAAATTAAATGATGCAGCACTAGAATATGAACCAGAAACATCTATTGCATTAGGTTTTGGGTTTAGATGTGGTTTCTTGGGATTATTACATTTAGAAATTATACAAGAAAGGCTAGAAAGAGAATTTGATTTGAATTTAATTACAACAGCTCCATCAGTTATATATAAAGTGCATAAACAAACAGGAGAAGTAATAGAACTATATAACCCTGTTGACTTACCACCTGTACAAGAAATAAGTTATATAGAAGAACCAATAGTTAAAGCAGAGATTATGCTTCCAAAAGAGTTTGTAGGAAATGTAATGGAAATATGCCAAGAAAGACGTGGTACATATTTAGACATGAAATATTTAGACAGTACAAGGGTAACACTTGAATACGAACTTCCATTAAATGAAATAATATACGACTTTTTCGATACTTTAAAATCAAAAACTAAAGGTTATGCATCATTTGACTACGAATTTAAAGAATATAGAAGGTCAGATTTAGTAAAACTAGATATACATATAAATAACGAACCAGTCGATGCTTTATCATTTATTGTACACAAAGATACGGCATATGCAAGAGGTAGAAAAATGGCAGAAAAATTAAAAACAGTAATCCCAAGACAGCTATTTGAAATACCAATTCAAGCTGTAGTAGGCGGAAAAATAATTGCAAGAGAAACAATATCTGCAATGAGAAAAGATGTGCTTGCAAAATGCTATGGTGGAGATATTACTAGAAAGAAAAAACTACTAGAAAAGCAAAAAAAAGGTAAAAAGAAAATGAGGCAAATAGGAAATGTAGAAATACCACAAGAGGCATTTTTAAGCGTATTAAAATTAGATGAGGAATAGGAGAAAAATGAAATATTGTCAAAACAGCAAATATCTTATATAATACTACTCGAAGGGAGATGATAACATGGAAAATGAAGAGGGCTTAAGTGAATTCATGAAGTTTGCATATAAATGTAACAAAGTAAAAGAGTTAGAAGAAGCATTTGATGAATATCCAGTAGAAGAAGAATGGCATAAAGGGAAAATTGAAAATGTGGTAAGAGAATCACAGGAAGAATACAATTTATATGAAATTGGAGATATAGTATTTGTTAGTAAATAATAAGGAGAATAAATAGTGAAAAGTGAAAAGTTAAAAGATAAAAGCACCGACGATCAAAAATTGTCTGACCAAATAGAGGGAAGAAATAGCATTATAGAGCTATTAGAGTCTGACAGAGATGTTAATAAAATATTAATTGCTAAAGGAGAAAGGCATGGCTCTATAAACAAAATAATCACACTTGCTAAGCAAAGAAAAATAGTTATTGCGGAAGTAGAAAGACAAAAATTAAATGCAATATCTAAAACTGATAACCATCAAGGAGTAATAGCTATTGTTCCACCATTTAATTATGCAAGTGTAGATGATATACTAAAAGTAGCAAAGCAAAAAGGGGAAGATCCATTTATATTAATATTAGATGGAATAGAAGACCCACATAATTTAGGATCAATAATTAGAACGGCAGAAACAGCAGGGGTTCATGGAGTTGTAATTCCAAAAAGAAGAGCTGCATCAGTAAATGCTACAGTTTCTAAAGTGTCAAGTGGTGCAGTAGAGCATGTAAAAATTGCGAGAGTAAACAATTTAAATGAAACAATAAAATACTTAAAAAAACAAGGATTATGGATTTGCGGAACAGATGGAGAAGCAAAGACATATTATTATAACCAAGATTTAAAAGGTCCAATTGCAATAGTAATAGGAAGCGAAGGGTTTGGAATGAGTAAGTTAGTAAAAGAAAATTGCGATTTTTTAGTAAAAATTCCAATGAAAGGAAAAATTACTTCGCTAAATGCTTCAGTGTCAGCAGGAATTGTTATTTACGATGCAGTAAAACAAAGAGATTTATAAATTATGGACAAACTATGCTAAAAAAGGAGAGAATTATGAACGAATATATGAAAGTTGCAAATGACTTGGCAGAAAAAAATAATTCAACTAATTTAGGCGGGCCATTTGGAGCAGTTGTAGTTAAAGAGGGGAAAATTGTAGGAAAAGGCAGTAACTGTGTAGTAGGAAGCAATGATCCAACAGCACATGCAGAAATTATGGCAATTAGAAATGCTTGCATGGAATTAAATACTTTCGACTTATCAGGGTGTGAAATATATACTAGTTGTTACCCATGTCCAATGTGCTTATCTGCAATAATTTGGTCAAACATAAAGAAAGTATATTACGGGAACACAAAAGAAGATGCAGCAGAGATTGGTTTTAGAGACGATTTGATATATAAATATATAGAGAACTTGTCAAAAAACACTATAAAGAACAAAGAAATTATAGAAATGATTCCAATAGATAGAGAAGAAACTATAAAAGTGTTTGATAAGTTTAAAAGTAAGGAAGATAAAGTGATTTATTAATAAATTTGACGTTACAATTTATTAATTAAACAAACGTACCCTTGATAAATCTGCAAATTTATAATAGAATATACAGTATATTGGAGGAATTATAAATGGAAGCAGAAGAAATACAAGACCAAAAAAATTATATAAAAAAAGTATATGAGTTAAATAAAAATAAAAGCTTAAAATATTATATTCTAACTATGGGATGCAAGCTTAATGAAAATGATTCCGAAAAGTTAGTTGGAATGTTAGGAGAAATGGGATATGAAGAATCAAAAGAAATGAATGATGCAGATTTATTTTTAATAAATACATGTTGTATAAGAGAAAATGCAGAAGAAAGAGTGTTTGGAAAACTTGGAGAATTCAAAAAAATAAAAGAACACAAAGATATTATAATTGCATTAGGCGGATGTATGATGCAGGAGGAACACATAACTAATAAAATTAAAAAAAGTTATTCATTTGTAGATATAATATTTGGAACTCACACACTTCATAAATTACCTGAAGATTTATACAAATGTGTAATAAATAAAAAGAAAATAAAAGATGTACTAGACATAGATGGTAAGGTTTATGAAGGATTACCAATAAAAAGGGGAGACAAAAAGCAAGCTTCTGTTACTATAATGTATGGCTGTAATAATTTTTGCTCATATTGTATAGTTCCATATGTTAGAGGAAGAGAAAGAAGTAGAAAACCAGAAGATATACTAAAAGAAATAGAAGATTTAGCAAAAGAAGGATATAAAGAAATAACACTTTTAGGGCAAAATGTAAATTCATATAATGGAAGAGACGGATATAAATTTGCAAATCTTTTAAGAGATGTAGATAAGATTGATGGAATAGAGATTATAAGGTTTGTTTCTCCACATCCAAAAGATTTTACAGATGATGTAATTGATGCAATAAGAGATAGTAAAAAGATTTCAAGATTAATTCATGTTCCTCTTCAATCTGGAAGTACAAATGTATTAAAGGCAATGAACAGAAAATATACTAAAGAGCAATATTTAGATTTAATTGATAGGATAAAGCAAAAAGTGCCGGATGCAGTATTTTCAACAGATATCATTGTAGGATTTCCAAAGGAAACAGAGGAAGATTTTGAAGATACTTTAGATGTGGTAAGAAAAGTAAACTTTGAACAAATCTTTATGTTTATTTATTCAAGAAGAATTGGCACTTTAGCTGATAAGATGGAAAATCAAATACCAGAAGAAATAAAACATAAAAGGTTTGAAAGATTAAAAAAACTATTTGAAGACAATATAGAAGAAAATAATAAAAAATATGTAGGAACAACTCAGAAAATTTTAGTTGAAGGATATAGTAAAAATAATCCTGAAATGCTAACTCGGAAGAACAGATACTAACAAAGTAGTTATATTTGAAGGAAATAAAAAATTAATTGGACAAATTATAGATGTAAAAATAATATCTGAGCATAAATGGTATTTAAAAGGAGAAGTTTTAAATGGATAATAATCAAGCAATGAGAGATTTTTTAAGGGAAAAAATTGATAAGGACATCGTTATGAAATATCTTTTTATAAAAGGAATGGGAGAATTTTATGATGATGAATATCTAACTAGAATGTATAGAATAGATGTATTAAAAATAAGGCAACAATATGATGCTTTGGAGCAGAATAAAAGAGATAGAATAGAAAAAGATATAAGGAATCAGATAGTAGCAGGAGAAGTAGATTTAAGTAAGGAAGCAGTAATATGGCATAGAGAAGCATTAAAAAGAAAAGTAAAAAAGGAAACAAATAGAAAAAATATCAGTAAAAGTGGGAAAGGTAAGGAACGTTAACATGGCAGAATTTTCACCCATGATGAAGCATTATTTAGAAATAAAAGAGGAATATAACGATTGCATTGTCTTTTATAGATTAGGAGACTTTTATGAAATGTTTTTTGATGATGCAAAAACAGCATCAAGAGAACTTGAAATAACATTAACAGGAAGAGACTGTGGTCAAGAAGAAAGAGCTCCAATGTGCGGAGTTCCTTTTCATGCAGCAGAAAGCTATATTGCAAGACTTATAGAAAAAGGATATAAAGTTGCAATATGTGAACAATTAGAAGACCCTAAAACTGCAAAAGGAATAGTAAAAAGAGATGTAATAAGAGTTGTAACACCAGGTACAGTAATTGAAACTAACATGCTTGATGAGAAGAAAAATAATTATATAATGTCAATATACAAAAAAGGAATATATTTTGGAATAGCAATTTGTGATGTTACAACTGGTGAGTTTTTATCAACAAAAATAGAAGAAAGCAACAATTTTCAGCTATTATTAGACGAAATATCAAAATATAATCCAGCAGAAATAATAGTTAATAAAATGCTATTTGATTGTAAAGAAGAAATAGATGAAATTAAATTAAGATTTAAGGCGTATGTAAATTGTTTTGATGAAGAAATATTTAAAACAGATGTAGAAAGTTTAACTAAAACATATAGATTTGTTAATGATAATGAAAAAGAAATAGAAAGTTTGGAAAAAAATGATTTACAAATTCCAGCAATAAATGGACTTTTAGATTATTTAAATAAAACCCAAAAGATAAAATTAGAACATATTAATATGATAAAAATGTATTCTACATCAAAATACATGTCTTTAAATATTACATCTAGAAAAAATCTAGAATTAACAGAAAAAATGAATGATAAAGGAAAAAAAGGTACACTTCTTTGGGTGCTTGATAAAACATATACATCAATGGGAGGAAGACTTTTAAGAAAATGGATAAATGAACCATTAATAGACGTGGCAGAAATTAATAAAAGATTAAATGCAGTAGAAGAATTAAAAAACAGTCTAATGTTTAGAGGGGATATTATAGATTCTTTAAAAAGGATATATGATATAGAAAGACTAGTTGGAAAGATTGCATATGGAAATACAAATGCACGAGATATGATTTCACTTAAAAATTCATTAAAGCAACTTCCATATTTAAAAAATATTTTAGCGAGTAGCAAATCTGAATTATTACAGAATTTATATATTAGTTTAGATGAGTTAAAAGATATTCACGATTTAATTGAAAAAGCAATAGTAGAAGATCCACCAATTAGCATAACAGAAGGTGGAATAATAAAACTTGGATATAATGAAGAAATAGATGAATTAAAAAATGCAGGAATGCAAGGTAAAAATTGGCTCATTGAATTAGAGGCAAAAGAAAAAGAACAAACAGGAATCAAAAATCTAAAAGTTGGTTTTAATAAAGTTTTTGGCTATTTCTTTGAAGTAACTAAATCATATTTGAATTTAGTACCAGATAGATTTATTAGAAAACAAACACTTGCAAATTGTGAAAGATATATAACAGAAGAATTGAATGAATTAGAAAGTAAGATTTTAGGAGCAGAAGAAAAGTCCGTTGATTTAGAATATAAGATATTTATAGAAATAAGGAATGAAATTGCCAAAAACATAGAAAGACTACAAAAAGCATCAAGCATAATATCTATATTAGATGTTCTTACTTCATTTGCAATAGTTGCAGAAGACTTAAATTATGAAAAACCTTTAGTAGACAATAGTGGAATTATAGATATAAAAGCAGGAAGACACCCAGTTATAGAAAAAATGATGCCACTAGGTAGCTTTATAGAAAATGATACATATTTAGACAAACAAAATGATAGATTATCAATAATAACAGGACCTAATATGGCAGGAAAATCTACATATATGAGACAAGTTGCATTAATTACACTTATGGCCCAAATAGGAAGTTTTGTGCCGGCTGCTTCTGCAAAAATAGGAGTTGTAGATAAAATATTTACAAGAGTAGGAGCATCAGACGATTTGAGTATGGGGCAAAGTACATTTATGGTAGAGATGATGGAAGTTGCAGAAATATTAAGAGAGGCAACACCAAATAGCCTTGTAATATTAGATGAAATAGGAAGAGGAACATCTACATATGATCGGACTTTCTATTGCTTGGGCAGTTGTAGAATATATAGCAAATAAAGAAAAATGCGGAGCAAAAACGCTTTTTGCAACACATTATCATGAACTTACAGAATTAGAAAACACAATAGAAGGTGTAAAAAATTATTCTATTGCGGTAAAAGAAAAAGGAGAAGATGTAATCTTCTTAAGAAAAATAGTGCCAGGGGGAACTGACGAAAGTTATGGTGTTCATGTTGCAAAACTTGCAGGAGTTCCAAAAGATGTTGTTAAAAGATCAAATGAGATATTAAGAAGCTTAGAAAGAAAAAGTATATTAGGTAAAAAGAATCAAGAGAAAGAAAATAAAAAGATAGCGGCAGGACAACTTGACTTATATAATTATAAACTGGCAGAAGTTGCTCACGAAATAGATAAGATAAATTTAAACGAGCTAACACCAATAGATGCACTAAATATATTAGTTAAAATAAAAGATAAAATAAAATAAATATATTGTCAGTGTTAATAATGCTATAATCGCTATTGCCTATTGAGACTTCCTCATTATATTCGGAAGCTCAAATCGGCGAGAAGAAAAGTATGGCAAAGCCACTTTTCTTGACCCTAAAATCAAATTAATTATAGCATTAAAACAGAAAAAAAGCAAACACCAAAAATATAAAAATAAGTGTGAAATAGTTAGTAAAAATAAGATTAAATAAGGTTAATAAATAAAATAAATTTTTTTAAGTATGTACCATAATTGTAATTTGTATTTACATATGGTAATATAAATACAACAAATAAATAAGTTAATAAATTTCCCTGCATAGTGCGTATAGACTGAATTTTTAGAACCAACAATAAGGAAAAGGGAGCTGATTCTCATAAATATGGCGTGCAAGCTTACACTTTATTTAGTAGTAAGAAGCCCATGAGTATTTAGGTAGGCACCCACCTGTGTAAGAGCAGGTCCTTAAAAATTCTTTAAACTACGGCTAAAGCGGGGCTTTTTTTGTTGCCCAAGATTTTACTAGGAGCGAAAAATTGCATCTAACAGATTTTTGTGGTAAAATTACTAAAAAACAAAAGGATATAAACATGAATATAAAACAAGTGTTAGAATATGGAATTGAATTATTAAAAGAAAAAAATATAGACGAACCAATTTTAAAGGCTAGGATTTTACTTGCAAATATTTTAGAAAAAAATAAAGAATATTTATTAATCCACGAAATAGAAGAGCTAAACGATGATGATATTAGTAAATATATAAAAAACATAATTAGGCTATGTAAAGGCGAACCTGTGCAATACATTACAAACAAACAGGAATTTATGGGGCTAGAATTTTATGTTGATGAAAATGTATTAATACCACAGCCAGATACAGAAATTCTAGTAGAAGAAGTTATTGATATATGTAGAAGTTACTGTTTAAGTAGTACAAAAGTAGGGGTCGCACCTTTGGGCGACCCTACCAGAATCAATAACAACATAAAAATCCTAGACCTATGCACAGGAAGCGGAGCAATAGGTATTGCAATTGCCAAAAATATTGAAAATTACGAAATTACATTATCAGATATCAGTTCTAATGCATTAAAAATTGCAAACAAAAATTGCAGGAATATTGTAGGGACGGCAATCTGCCGTCCGCGAAAAACCAAAAATGTAGGGGCGAATTTCCATATCCGCCCGCAAAATAAAATACAAATAATACAATCAGATTTGTTTGAAAATATAAATACTAAATTTGATATAATTGTTTCTAATCCACCATATATAAGAACAGATATTATAAAAACATTAGATACAGAAGTACAAAAAGAGCCAAACCTTGCATTAGATGGAGGACCAGATGGATTAAATATATATAGAAGAATAATAAGTAAAGCATATAAATTTTTAAATCCCAATGGATATCTATGTTTAGAAATAGGGTATGATCAAAAAGAAGCTGTTATCAAATTAATAGAGGAAGACGGAAAATATAAAGAAATTTTCTCAAAAAAAGATTTAGCAGGAAATGATAGAATAATAATATGTAAAAAGGAGAATTAGTATGTCATTTTCTTCAGAGGTAAGAGAAGAATTATTAGAATTAAAAATGTGGGATAATAATAGTAACCTTGAGCAAGATGAGCAACTTGCAAGGCTCTTAATAAGGGAAGCATTTATAAAAAAAGGTTTTATAAACGACCCGAACAAAGAATATCATTTAGAAATTCTTTTTAAATCAAAAAGAAAAGCAGACGAAGCAAAAGAGATTATTTCAAATTTTGGAATAGATATAAAATTAACAAAAAAAGGCTCAGATTATATGTTATATTTAAAAGATGGAGAAGAAATATCTTCATTTTTAGCATTAATAGGGGCAACAAAAGCTGTTTTAAAATTTGAAGAAATAAGAGTAATAAAAGATACAAGAAATAACATTAATAGGCTGGTAAATTGTGAAACTGCAAATTTAAATAAAACAGTAAATGCAGCAGTAAAGCAAATAGAAGATATAAATAAATTAAAGCAAAATAAAAAGTTTGATAAATTACCAGATAATTTAAAAGAAGTAGCAAAATTAAGATTAGAAAACCCAGATGCAACATATGAAGAACTTCGGAAAAATGCTTTCAAAACCAATCGGAAAATCAGGCGTAAGTCATAGATTAGAAAAAATATCAAGATTAGCTAGAGATTAAATTGATAAAAATTTGAATGAGAAGTGCGAAGTGGGATGTGGGAAGTGTGAAATAAGGGAAGGACTTGCGTAGCTTAACCCTAAAAGCACACCTCACATTTCACATCTCACACATCAAAACTAGAAAGGACGACAATGAAAAATTTAGGAATATATGTACACATACCATTTTGCGTGAAAAAATGCAATTATTGTGATTTTATATCATTTTCAAACAAAGAAAATTTGGTAGATAAATACATAGAAACATTAAAACAAGAAATAAAGAATTATAAAATCAATAAAGAAGAATATCTAGTTAGTACAATATACTTTGGAGGAGGAACTCCATCATATATAGAAAGTAAATATATAATAGATATTTTAAAAACAATGAAACAGAAATTCAAAATTTCAGAAAATGCAGAAATTACAATAGAAGTAAACCCAGGAACAGTAAATGAGGAAAAACTAAAAGATTACTATAATTCTGGAATAAATAGAATTAGCTTTGGACTTCAAAGTACAAATAATGATTTACTAAAATTAATAGGAAGAATCCACAATTATCGTACATTTTTGGAACGGATATAATCTAGCAAGAAAAATAGGATTTAAAAATATTAATGTAGACTTAATGATAGGACTTCCAACTGAAAATTTGGAAGATGTCCAAAAAGACTTATCGGAAATAATTAATTTGCGGACCAGAACATATATCAGTTTATTCTTTAATTGTAGAGGAAGGCACGCCAATAGAAGAAAAAATAAACAAAAAAGAACTTTTTTTGCCACCAGAAGAACTAGAAAGAAAAATGTATTGGAAGGTAAAAAAAAAATTAGAAAAACAAGGTTACATACACTATGAAATATCTAATTTTGCAAAACAAGATTATGAATCAAGACATAATTTGTCATGTTGGAATCAAGAAGAATACATTGGTTTTGGACTTGCAGCACATTCATATATAAATAATACGAGATATTCTAATACAGAAAATTTAGATAATTATATTTGCAGAGGATTAAATGTGCGGCGACCAACATATGCGAATTGTACATGAGAAGCAAAATAAAGCAAACAAGATGAAAGAATATATGTTATTGGGTTTAAGAAAAGTAGAAGGAGTAAAAATATCAGAATTTAAAAATAAATTTGTAGATAATCCTATTTATTTATATAGAGAAATACTTAACAAATTAGCTTGCCAAGAATTAATTGAAATAGATATAGACAATATAAAGCTAACAAATAAAGGAATAGACCTAGCAAATTTAGTATGGGAAGAGTTTGTGTAAAATTTTTCTTTTTCAGAAGAAGCACAGCAAGAGGAGTGGTTTACAGTTGACAAATAACGACGTTAAGATGTATAATTAATTATTGTTGTAAGTAATCATAAGGTTAGAGGGGATTATAAAATGAGCAATGAAAAAATTAGAAACGTAGCAATTATAGCACACGTAGATCATGGAAAAACGACTTTAGTAGATGCTTTACTAAAACAAAGTGGAACTTTTAGAGAAAATGAGCAAGTACAAGAAAGAGTAATGGATTCTAATGATCTAGAAAAAGAAAGAGGAATTACTATACTTGCAAAAAACACTTCTGTTATATATAACGACATAAAAATAAATATAGTAGATACACCTGGACATGCTGACTTTGGTGGAGAAGTTGAACGTGTTTTAAAAATGGTAGATGGTGTATTATTACTTGTTGACGCATTTGAAGGGGCAATGCCTCAAACAAGAGAAGTTTTAAAAAAATCTTTAGCACTTAATTTAAAACCAATTGTTGTTATAAATAAAATAGATAGGCCTGGTGCAAGACCATTAAAAGTTGTAGATGATGTATTAGAGCTATTTATAGAGCTTGGAGCAAATGATGAACAACTTGATTTTCCAGTAATATATGCTTCTGCAAAACAAGGTGTTGCAAAAATGAATTTAGATGATGAAGCAAAAGATATGAAATGTGTTTTTGAAACTATTATAAACACAATAGAACCGCCAAAATGCGATGAAGATAGACCAATGCAAATGCTTGTTTCTAATATAGATTATGATGATTATGTTGGAAGAATTGCAGTTGGTAGAGTAGAGCGTGGAGTTATAAAAGAAGGAATGCCTGTTGTTGTATGCAAAAAAGATAAACAAGAAAATGCAAAAGTTGTTAAAGTTTCAACATACATGGGACTAAAAAAAGTTGAAGTTGAAGAAGCAAAAGCAGGAGATATAGTTGAAATTTCTGGAATAACTAATATAAATATCGGAGAAACAATTTGTGATATTAATCATCCAGAAAAAATAGACTTTGTAGACATTGATGAACCTACTGTTACAATGACTTTTTCTGTAAACAATGGACCATTTGCAGGAAGAGAAGGAGAGTTTGTAACTTCAAGACATATAAGAGATAGGCTATTTAAAGAATTAGAGAGAAATGTATCTTTAAGAGTAAAAGAAACAGATTCCCCAGATTCATTTGAAGTAGCAGGACGCCGGAGAATTACACTTATCAGTTTTAATAGAGACAATGAGAAGAGAGGGGTTTGAGCTTTTAGTATCTCGTCCAAAAGTTATCATTAAAGAAATAAATGGAGAAAAATGCGAACCTATTGAAAGATTAGTTGTAAATGTTCCAGACGATTGCATTGGAAATGTAATAGAAAAACTAGGTAGAAGAAAAGCAGAAATGATAAATATGGAACCAGCAGAAGATGGCCATACAAAAATAGAATTTAAGATACCAGCAAGAGGACTAATTGGTTATAGAACAGAATTTTTAACAGATACAAAAGGAGAAGGAACTATGAATC
This sequence comes from uncultured Clostridia bacterium, assembly GCA_944391865.1. GTDB lineage: Bacteria > Bacillota > Clostridia > TANB77 > CAG-508 > CAG-452. The sequence continues at coordinate 68,483 of CALXVD010000002.1, read as the reverse complement.
ATATATTTGATTCATATGAGCCTTATAAAGGAGATGTTGTATCACGTACTAGAGGAACAATTGTTGCATTTGAAGCTGGAAAAGCAATAACATATGGATTATATAATGCTCAAGATAAAGGTGATTTATTTATTGGACCAGGAACAGAAGTCTATGAAGGAATGATAGTTGGATTAAACTCAAGAGGAGAGGACCTAGCAGTAAATGTTTGCAAGGAAAAACATTTAACTAATACTAGAGCTTCTGGATCGGATGATGCATTAAGACTTGTTCCACCAATTCAAATGAGCCTAGAAAAAGCAATAGAATTTATACAAGATGACGAATTAGTTGAAGTAACACCAAAAAGTATTAGATTAAGAAAGAAGATATTAAATAATAAAGAAAGAGAAAGAGCTACTAGGAGGTAAAATAAATGAGAGATTATAATCATACTTCTAGGTATAATAGATATTCAAAGAGTATCAATAAAAATGGAACATATAGGCCAGGAAGTTCTTCTAATATGTATATTAGAGATAATAAGACTTCTCCAGAAAGTCAAGATACGGTAAATAGAAGAAATGTAATAAGCAAGATAGAAGAAGGACTAAAAACTGACAAAACATTAGAGGAAATAACTACTATTTTAGCTTCTGATGAAGAAATTAAAAAACAATTCGATTATTTAACAAAGGCTGGAATAGATTTAAAAACAGTTTTTCAAAACTGGTATAATTCTTTAAAAAAAAGAAAGATGTATGATAAAGGAAGAGAAAAGTGATAAATATTGAACAAATTAAACAAAAAGCATTGGAAGAACATATTCCAATTATAATGGATGACACATTAGAAGTAATAGAAAAAATATTGTTAGAAGAAAAACCAAAAAGAATATTAGAATTAGGAACTGCAACAGGGTATTCAGCAATATGTTTTTCTAATATATTAGATAATGAAGTTTATATTGATACTATCGAATTAGATGAAAATAGAGCAAATGTAGCAATAGAAAATATAAAAAAGCTAGGACTAAAACAACATATAAATGTTATAAAGGGTAATGCAGTAGAAGTTTTGCCCACTCTAAATGAAAAATATGATTTGTTTTTTATAGATGCAGCAAAGGGTAAGTATCCTATATTTTTGAAAGAATCTTTAAGACTGTCACATAAAGGCAGTATAATTTTAGCTGATAATATTTTGTATAAAGGATATGTTATGAGTGATTATAACAAGCACAAACAAAGAACAGCAGTAAATCACTTAAGAGAATATATAAAAATGGTAACAGAAAACGAAAATTTAGAGACGGAAATTTTAGAGGTAGGAGACGGATTAGCAGTAAGTAAAGTGCTAATTTAAAAATTAAATATGGAAGATGATAAAAGAAAAAAGTTTATAGAACAATTTGCTATAGAAGTAAAGAATATAAGAGATGATAAGAAAAGATTTGATGATGAAACTAAGAAAATGCAACCAACAATTGGGGAATTAGCAGATGGTTATAGAAGATTCATAGTAGATCTAGGTGAAGGATTTTTAGAATTAGTTGAGAACTATAATGTATGTTTAGAAATTGCAAAACAAAACGAACTTATAGGGGATGTAAAACTAAAGGCAAGGATTAAAGATTTTTCTAGTTCAAGAATTAATAGTGGTAAGAAAATTCTTGATGATATTTTTGGTATGGAAATTGTAGCACCAACAGAAACAGATAAGGAAATATTAGCACTATTTAGTCATCTAGAATTTGAGATTTCAAAAGATAAAAAATATAATAAACCATCAGGATATATAGCTTATCATTGTATGGGAGATTTTTTACCCAAAAGTCATGACATAGACCTAAAGGAATGGATAGTAAGGACAGTTAACACAGCACAGACAAAGGAGTATAAACGCTCAAAAGAAATACCTAATTATTCAAGCAAAAAAAATATGGTGCCAATTTTTCCAAATTTGCAACATTTTATTCAAGATCCAGAAAGATTAACTGAACTAGTAAAAACATTTGAAGAAATGAAGGAATATATGGATACAACTAAAACTAAATTGCAATTGCCTATAATAGAAACACAATTTAAAACAATTGAAGTTGAAGAAAATGCCCTAAGAGGTACAGCTTCACATAGCAAATACAAGCCAGTTGACGAAAGCATGATAGAAAATAAATTTAAAAACGGACAACTAATAAGAGGAGTTAATTCTCCATGGAAATTTATAGGTACTAAACGCGGATTAAAACTTCAAGATTTTTATGACACTTTAATGGAAAACTGGCCATTTTTAAGAAGAATAATTGTAGAAAGAAGAAATGCAGGGAAAGAAAGTAAAGACAGAAGAATATCTGCTAAATTTGATAATTTAACTGCTTCACAATTTCCCTTCTTAAGAAAATATATACCTTCTGCTAAATATGATGAAAATAAAAAAGAAGAGATATGGGGTGCACTAAAAATTGCTATGATAGTAAATAGACTTGATGAAACAGAGCCATTAGAAGATGAATTACTTGCCCAAATTGAAAATATTTGGGGAGGAGCAGCTAGAGTAGAAGATGAAAACGGAGGGCATAGTTTATGATAAAACCAGAATTATTAGCTCCTGCTGGATCGTTTGAAAAAGCAAAGACTGCTTTTAAATATGGAGCAGATACTGTATATATGGGAACTTCAAAGCTTTCATTACGTTCTAGAGTAAGTGTTGATGATGATGAATTAATAAAAACTATTAAATATGCACATAATATAAACAAAAAAGTATATGCAGCACTTAATATATATGCAAGAGATAATATGTATAATGAAATAGAAGAGCAAGTTACAAAGTTAAAGGAAGCAAATGTTGATGCACTTATAATATCTGATGGTGGAATAGTAGAACTAGTAAAAAACATTGCTCCAGAAATTCCTATACATATTAGTACGCAAGCAAATGTTACAAGTTACCACACAAGTAATTTCTGGAAGAAAAATGGTGCAACAAGAATTATTTTAGCAAGAGAACTATGCAAAGATGAAATAAAAAAAATAAAAGAAAATACAGATATGGAAATAGAAATATTTGTACATGGTGCAATATGTTACAGTTATTCTGGAAGATGCCATTTGAGTGATTTTTTAGCTGGTAGATGTGGAAATTTAGGAGACTGTGCACAAAGTTGCAGATGGGCATATAATATGTATATAGAAGAAAAAAATAACCCTGGAAATTTAATGCCTGTTCACGAAGATGTAAATGGTACATATATACTTTCCTCAAAAGATTTATGTTTAATAAAAGAATTACCTGAAATAATAGATATGGGAATAGATAGTTTAAAAATTGAAGGAAGATTAAAAACAGAATATTATCTTGCAACAGTTATAAGTGCATATAGAAATGCAATAGATGATTACATAAAAAATCCAAGTGCATACGATTATAGCAAATATTTAAAAGAATTGGAAAAAACAAAAACGAGAGGTTTAACAACATTTTATTTTAATGATAAAAATAATAGAGATTTTCAAGAATATGAAGGAAAACAATATAATCCTGACTATGAGTTTGGTGGTAAAGTAATTTGTAATAATGAAAAAAATATATATACAATAGAAATTAGAAATAGGCTGCAATTAGGAGATACATTAGAAGTATTAATACCAAACAAATTAGAACCTGAAGTATTCAAGATAGAAAAAATGTGGGATATAGAAACTAAAAAAGAAATTGAATTTGTAAATCCGGGAAGGGAAGGACAAAAAGTAATATTAGAGATACCATATAAATTAGAAGAAGGAATAGTCTTAAGAAGGAAAAAAACAAAATAGAAGCATATTAATTTATATTTGGCAAAATTAATTGTAAACGTTGTAGGGGCGGATTTCATATCCGCCCAAAATAATTTCAAATATTGTAGGAACGGCAAGAAAGCCGTCAGAAAACATTATCAAAAAAAGGAGCTTTTATGAAAAGAACCAAATTAAAGGATAGAGTTTTACCTGTTTATACAAAAGGGGAAGAAATTTTTAATATGACATCACATATAGTTGGTGCGGTATTAGGAATAGTTGCAACTATATTGTGTGTTATTATGTCGGCATTGCACAATAATGTTTATGGTATAGTAAGCAGTAGCATATATGGAACAACAATGATAATTCTATATACAATGTCAAGCATATACCATGGACTTAGCCCCAAAACAACAGGCAAAAAAGTAATGCAAGTACTAGATCATTGCACAATATTTTTGCTTATTGCAGGTTCTTATACACCATTTGCTTTGTGTAGCTTTAGAGAATACAATTTAATTTTGGGCTGGACTATATTTGCATTAATATGGGCTATGGCAATACTCGGTATAGTTTTAAACGCAATTGACCTAAAAAAATATAAAGTATTTTCAATGATTTGTTATTTAGTTATGGGATGGGCAGTAATATTTAGAGCAGATTTATTGCCAAAGTTATTAGGAACAAACGGTTTAATTTTGCTAGTAGCAGGAGGAATAGCATATACAATAGGTGCAATACTATATGGCTTAGGAAGAAAACATAAATATATGCATTCTGTTTTTCATCTATTTATAGTTCTAGGAAGCTTCTTGCATTTTCTTTGCATTTTGTTATTTGTAGTTTAAGATAAATTGTAATTTGTTTTTGAGAGGTGAGAGGTGCGAAGTGTGAGGTGTGCTTTTTAGGGCTAGGCATTGTTAGGCTTAACCTAATTTCACACTTCCCATATCCCACTTCTCACTTCACAGATACAACCAATATATTTCAAATAATATATTGTGTTTTTTTTTATTTAAATATATAATAAAAAAGAATGTGAGGTATAAAATGGACGAAAATTTGTTGATACCAAATTTGCAAGATGAAACAGAAGAAATTGCAGAAGTTAGTTTAAGACCTAAAAATTTGAGTGAATATATTGGTCAAACAAAAGCAAAGGAAAATATGAAAATTTACATAGAAGCAGCCAAAAAGAGAGGAGAACCATTAGATCATATTTTGCTTTATGGGCCCCCTGGGCTTGGAAAGACAACTCTTGCAAGTATAATAGCAAATGAAATGAATACAAATATAAGAATTACATCAGGACCTGCAATTGAAAAACCAGGAGATTTAGCAGCACTTTTAACAAACTTATCTCCAAATGATGTTTTATTTATAGATGAAATACACAGATTAAATAGAAGTGTAGAAGAAATACTATATCCTGCTTTAGAAGATTATAATTTAGATATAATTATAGGAAAGGGACCAAGTGCAAGGTCTATTAGATTAGATTTACCTAAATTTACATTAATTGGTGCAACTACAAGAGCAGGTTCTCTTACAACACCTCTTCGTGATAGATTTGGAATAGTACATAGATTAGAACTATATAATGTAAATGATTTAGATACAATTGTAAAAAGGTCTGCAAATATATTAGATGTTTCAATAGAAAAGGAAGGTTCATTAGAAATAGCAAAACGTTCTAGAGGAACTCCAAGAATTGCAAATAGACTTTTAAAAAGAGTAAGAGATTATGCAGCAGTTTTAGGAGATGGAACAATAACAGAAAAAATAGCAAAAATTGCTTTAGAAAAATTAGAAATTGATGACCTAGGCTTAGACAATATAGATAGAAAAATATTAAAAACTATAATTTTAAACTATGCAGGTGGACCTGTTGGTATTGAGACATTAAGCTCCACAATAGGAGAAGAAGTAGAAACAATAGAAGATGTATACGAACCTTATTTAATGCAAATGGGATTTTTAGCAAGAACTCCAAGAGGAAGAATTGTAACAGACAAGGCATACGAGCATTTAGGAATAGATAAAGACTAATTAATAGTGTTAGGAGGTATATTGTGTTAAAAAATAAGTTAGGAATAAATAATTCAATAGAACTTGCGAAAGTAGAAGAAAGAATAACAAAGAAGAAATCATTGGAATTGTTTGAAACAGGCTTGTTAAATTCTTTTGAAGTTGGAACATTTAAAGGATTATCGCAGATTCATAAATACTTATTTGAAGAAATATATGAATTTGCAGGAAAAATTAGAACTGAAAATATATCAAAAAGTAATTTTAGATTTGCTTCAGCTATGTATTTGGAAGAGGCTTTAAAACAAATAGATAGAATGCCACAGTCAAATTTTGATGAAATTATAGAAAAATATATCGAAATGAATATAGCACATCCTTTTAGAGAAGGTAATGGTAGAAGTACAAGAATATGGCTAGATATGATTTTAAAGAAAGAAATTAGCAAAGTAATAGATTGGAGCAAAATAAATAAGGAAGATTATTTGTTGGCAATGGAGCGTAGCCCAATAAAAAATACTGAAATTAAAATGCTATTACAAAATGCTTTAACAGACAAAATAAATGACAGAGAAGTTTATATGAAAGGCATAGATGCAAGCTATAATTACGAAGGATATAATTTATATAGTATAGAGGATTTTGACGAAAAGAAGGAGTAAAAATGAAATTATTAATGCATACTTGTTGTGCACCTTGTAGTGTGTATTGTATAGATGAATTAAGAAGTGAAGGAATAGAACCAACTGTATATTGGTTTAATCCTAATATACATCCATATATGGAATATAAGGCAAGGAGAGATTGCTTAAGAGATTACACGAAAAGCATAGGTGTAAAAGCTATATTTGAAGAAAATTATGGATTAAGAGAATTTTGCAAAAATGTAGTGAATGATTTAGAAAATAGATGTGTAAATTATTGTTATAGAGTAAGACTAGAACAAACTGTAAAATATGCAAAAGAAAATGGATATGACAGTTTTTCTACAACGTTGCTTGTTAGTCCATATCAAAAACATGAAGAAATAAAAAAATTAGGAGAAAAATTAGCAGAAAAATACGGAATTGAGTTTATATACAGAGATTTTAGGGTTGGATTTAGAGAAGGACAAGCAAAAGCAAGAAGTTTAGGATTATATATGCAAAAATATTGTGGTTGCATTTTTTCGGAGGAAGAGAGATATGCAAATAAAATAAAGAAAGATAAAGAAGGATGATGAAGATTTGAGTAAATTAGAAGATTTAAGAGATTTAATTATATATCAAAGCCAGAATAATGAAAACATATCAATAGAAGTTTTATATGATAACGAAGATTTTTGGCTAACTCAAAAATCAATGGCGCAGCTGTTTAATGTTGAAATTAACACAATAAATTATCATTTAAAAGAGATTTTTAAATCGAAAGAATTGAATGAAGAATCAGTTATTCGAAAAATTCGAATAACTGCAAATGATGGAAAAACCTATAATACAAATTTTTACAGTTTAGATGCAATTATAGCAGTTGGCTATAGAGTTAATTCAAAAGAAGCAACAGATTTTAGAATATGGGCAACTAAAATATTAAAAGAATACATAAAAAAAGGTTTTGTGCTAAATGATGAATTATTAAAAAATGGACCAAAGTTTGGAAAAGATTACTTTAAAGAGTTACTAGAAAGAATTCGTTCAATTAGAACAAGCGAACGAAGAATATGGCAACAAATAACAGATATATTTGCAGAATGTAGTATTGATTATGATAAAAATGCAGAAATTACTCACAATTTTTATGCAATGGTTCAAAATAAATTTCATTATGCAATTACAGGAAATACTGCTGCAGAAATAATTTATGAAAAGGCAGATCATACGAAAGAAAATATGGGATTAACAACATGGAAGAATTCACCGGACGGAAGAATTTTAAAATCTGATGTAATGATAGCTAAAAATTATTTAGACGAAAAGCAAATTAAAAGACTAGAAAGAGCGGTTTCAGGTTATTTTGATTATATAGAAGATTTAGTAGAAAGAGAAAATACATTTACAATGGAAGAATTTGCAAGAAGTGTTAATGAATTCTTGGAATTTAGAAAATATGTTATATTAAAGGATAATGGAAAAATCTCTAGAAAAATGGCTGAAGAAAAGGCGGAAAAGGAATATAATGAATTTAATAAACATCAAAAAATAACATCAGATTTTGATAAATTACTTTTAGAAACAAAAAAGTTGAAAAATAAAGAAGTATGACGGAAATTTGAGAAAAATAGAGGAGAAACAATAATAAAAATAGGGGAACAGATGAGAACTAAAAAAATAATAAAGGAAATATTAATTTTTTTGGCACTATTAATAATGGTAGGAGCAGTAATTTTGCCAAAAGAACTCAATAATCTAGATGAGATATGGAATTTTAATTTTGCAAGAAACATTGCAGATGGCAGATTACCATACAAAGATTTTAATATTATACAAACACCATTACTACCATTAATATGCGGACTTATTTTAAAGATAGTGGGTAGCGAATTAATTGTAATGAGACTTCTTGCATGTATTTTGTGTGCAACTATATTATTTATGACTTATAAAATACTAAAATTTTTAAAAATAAACAATATATTTATTTTGATAATTTTAGTAGGTCTATATTTTACATATCTAAATCATTTTTGTATAGACTACAATTTTGCCATTTTATTAATTACTTTAATTACAATGTATTTAGAACTTAAAGCTCTAAATAAAGAAAATAATATTTTAAAAAGTAATATAAAATTTGATTTTGGGTTAGGAATTTTAGTTGGTACAACAATTTTATTTAAGCAAACAACAGGGATATTTATATCAATAATTTTTATAATGTACAAAATTTTAATGGTGTCAAATAAAAAAGATTTGAAAACTGCTTTAAAAATTGTATTTGCAAGATTATTTGGAATATGCGTACCGATAATTGTTTTAGCTATTTATTTAATATTAAATGATTTGTGGGCAGATTTTATTAATTATGCTATTTTGGGAATAAAAACTTTTAGCAATAAAATATCATATATTTCATTGTTTAAAGGAAGTAATATTTATATTAAATTTTTAACAATTTTAGTACCTATTACAATTGTTTATATGTATTTTAAGAGTGTAGTATTAAATCAAAAAACTAAGGAAGATAAAAATCTATTTGTTCTTTTTTGCTATAGCGTAGGAAGCCTTATAGTTGCATTTCCAATATCAGATGAAATACATTTTCTTATTGGAAGTTTACCTACATTGATTTCATTTGTGTATGTGCTATATTTGTGGTTAATTAAAATAAAAAACTTTATAGAAAAACATATAAAAATAAACATTTACTTTAAATTATTTATTAAGTATTTTTTGACAGCGTTTATAATACTATCATCTACATATCTACTTGCAAATTTTGCATATAAGAACTCAAAAGAATATATTAAAACTGCAAATAACTATACAAAAATAAATCATTATAAATATATACCTGCAAATGATAAGTATGTAAATAAAATAGTTGATTTTATTAAAAGTAGTGAAATAAAAGGGAAAAATGTTTATATTTTAGATGCGACAGCTACACTATATATGATACCTGCAGATAAATGTAACAAAGATTATGATATGTTTTTAAAAGGAAATTTAGGAGTAGATGGAGAAGATGGACAAATAAAAAAATTGAATAATTTAAAAGATAATGAATTAGTATTAATACTAAATGAAAAATACCATAGAAACTGGCAAACACCAGAAAAAGTTATTAAGTATGTAAAAGACAATTTAATTAAAACAGGTGAAATAGGAAGTTTTGATATATATGTAAAGGAATAGAAAATTATGACCAAAACAGATATAAACAATAAAATAAAACTTAACAAGGAAAAAATAATTATAATTATAATATTTGTAGTTGCTATATTTTCTAGGCTATACTTATGGCCTAATACAATAAATGATATTAACTGTGACGAAGCAATGACTGCACTTAACGCAAAAGCAATATCAGAAACAGGAAAAGATATGTATGGTACTAGTATGCCAGTATATTTTGAGGCATGGTTAACAGGTGGACAAAGTGCATTATTAACTTATTTTATGGCAATATGTATAAAAATATTTGGCTTTTCAATTTTTTCAATTAGACTACCAATGATAATAGTAAGTATTATTTCACTTTTCATATTTTATAAGTTAATAGATATTGTATTCAACAATAAAAAAATAACACTTATAAGTTTATTTATTTTAGCGATAAATCCGTGGCATATAATGCAATCTGTATGGTCTTTAGATTGTAATCTGTTCCCTCATTTTATGCTAATGTCAGTTTATTTACTTGTAAAAGGAGCTAAAGAGAAGAAAAATGGATTAATATATATTTCTATGCTGTTTTTCGGAATAACAACATATACATATGGAATTTCATTATATGTTATACCAATATTTTTAATTATATATATGTTAATAGCATTAGCTAAAAGAGAAATAACATGGAAATGCGTAATATTTTCTGCTTTTATTGTAATATTTGTTTCTTTACCATTAATAATAATGACAATATTAAATTTATTAAAAAATGGCGAGGTAAATATTGGATTAGTTACTATACAAAAATTTGATTATTTTACAAGAACTAATGATATGTTACTCTTTTCAGATAATATATGGAAACAAATTGTTATAAATTTAAAAAGTCTACTTGTTATTTTAATATATAACCAAGACGGATTGATTTGGAATTCAATAAAAGAAATTGGAACAATATATTTAGGAAGTTTAATATTTGCTATTATTGGAATAATTTACACTATAAAAGAGAAAAACTATGAAAAAATCGGAAAAAATGCTATTTTAATATGGCTACTTTGTGCTTTAATGATAGGAGTTTTTATTAATAGCGTTAATATCAATAGAATTAATATTATATGGTATCCAATAATTATATTGATAGGTTTTGGAATATATAAATGTTACGAATTATGTAACTTTAATAAAATATTTATAATTACAATAATAATTTTCTATGTAATTTGGTTTACAATATTTAATATAGAATTTTATACAAATAAAACAGAAGAGATTAAAAATTCTACTACATGGTCTAAAGGGTTACAAGAGGCAGTGACTTATGCAGAAAGCACAGATAAGCAAATAATAATAGATAATGATATAATGAAAGAAAATAAAAATATTATATTCATATTATATTTGTTTGACTATGATTTTAAGAAACACGGTTTTATACCAAAAGAAATTTTTTTAGACAGACTATTTGATTACAATAAGTTAAATTTATTTTCTAATAATAAAAATATAAAATTTAATAAATGCAATAGTGCAATAAATGAAGACAGCATTTATATAACCTATAAAAGTTACAGCGATTTAGGAATATATAAACAAAATAAAGTAAATAATTTTAATATGTTCTGTACAATATCAAATTAAGGAGGAAAAACATGAAAAAAATATCAATAGTTGTACCATGTTATAATGAACAAGAGTCGATAAATAGTTTTTATAATGAAACAATTAATATGATTAACAAGATTAAAGATAAATATGAATATGAAATAATATTTATAAATGATGGTAGCAAAGATAAAACAGAGCAAGTAATTAAAAAATTAAGAGAACAAAACGAAAAAATTGTTTTAATAAGTTTTTCGAGGAATTTTGGTAAAGAGGCTGCTATTTACGCAGGTCTAAGCAACGCTAGACGGTGATTTAGTGGTACTTATTGATGCGGATTTACAGCACCCTCCGGAAAAAATATTAGAAATGCTAGAGGGGATTGAAGAAGGATATGATGTAGTTGCTACAAAGAGAAAAAATAGAAAAGGCGAACCTATTCTTAAAAGTCTATTTTCTAAAATATTTTATAGGTTAATGAGATTATTTATACCAATAGAAAAAGACGTACAAGATTTTAGAATAATGAAAAGAGAAGTTGTAGATGCAATTTTATCACTAAAAGAATATAATAGATTTTCTAAAGGGATTTTTACATGGGTTGGTTTTAAAATAAAATACATAGAAATAGAAAATATAGAGAGAAAAGCAGGAAAAACAAAATGGAGTTTTAGAAAATTGTGTAATTATGCAATAGAAGGAATAACTTCATTTACAACAGCTCCTTTAAAATTATCAGTCTTATTAGGAATTTTTATTTCGTCAGTAGCATTAATAAGTGTTTTAATAATTATCATACAAACACTGATATATGGAAAAGATGTTCCAGGATATGCCTCAATGATTACATCTGTGCTATTTATGGGTGGAGTTCAATTGCTATCTATAGGAATACTATCTGAATATGTTTCAAAAATGTATTTAGAAATAAAAGCAAGACCTAAATATATAGTGAAGGAGAAACGTGATTGATAAATAATAAATTATTATTAAAAAAATCATTATATTATATAATAATTTTAATTTTAGCCTTTTTAATTAATAAAAATTATATTACAGGACATTATGCGACAGATACATATGCAATTATTAATATGGGATATGAAAAATATGCAGTAGAAGTATTTTTAAATGCGGGACGTCCATTTTCCTGTCTGTTGTTACTTACATCAGGATTATTCAGATTACCTATTAATATATTTGTTACTATATCAACTGTTTCGGCTATATTAATATCTGGACTTTCTGTAATGAGATTGACAAGAATAATGTTTAGATATAAAATGCCAAAGAATAAAACAGATGTATTTATAGCTTTTGCTATTTCATTTTGTACAATATTTAATTTTATGTATATAGAAATTCTTTACTTTGCAGAGGCAGCTGTTTTGGCATTAGCAGTTTATTTAAGTATTTTAGCTGCAGATGTGCTGATATCTTCAAAAAGATACGGATCTTTAAAATCGTTTTTTTTGATAACAATGGCAATATTTTGTTATAATTCTGTTTATAGCATTTATTTTATTACCGTAATGTTACTAATTTTACTAGAGAAAAATAATAATAACAAGAAAATTATATATGCACAAATATTAAAATCTATTACTTTTGTATTGATAGCACTAATATTGAATTTTATACAAATTAAAATTACTGGTAGTTTATTAAATTCATATCAATCTAGAATTTCAAGTGTAAGCATTTGGTTTAATAATATATGCTTCATCTTGATGAATTTATTTGAACAATTAGTAAATACAGCTAAACTATTTCCAAAATATCTTTTTTTAGCCTATTTATTAATAACAGTTTCTTGTTTAATAATTAGCTTTAAGAAAAACAAATTATATTTATTAGAAATTTTGTTATTTATTATATTAAGCATATTGACTCCTTTTGCAATATCTATAATTTCTTTGTCTAGTTTTGGTTCAGGAAGATTACTTATTGGAATAGGAATGCTTATTGGATATTTATATATTATATTTTATGTAAAAACTAGTATTCTTAGTGAAAAGCATATATTTTCGTACATACTAACATTCTTATTTCTTATTTATTTTTTTATTAATATCATTAATTATTTGGTTATAACAAATGATTACAAAAAGATAAATGAGATAGAAGAAGGTCATGCCAAAGAAATAACTGAATATATTAACAATTATGAAAAAGAAAATAATATCAAAATAGAATATATTGCGATGAGATTTATCCGGCGGGCAGGAGACCAAAGCATTTTATAAAAGAAAAACAAGTGTTAATTGTATTGGAACTTATGCATACGTGTCTTATGATGGACTTATAAATTTATATTCGAATAAAAACTTAAAAAGAGTAAATATAACAAAAGATTTTTATACTAAATATAAAAATGAATTTGAAAACTTAGATTGTGAGTATTTTTGCATTGGAAATTTACTAATTTGTAATGTTTATGTTGTATAATTATATTTGCAAGGAGGTTATTGTGGAAAAGCTACTTTTAATAGATGGAAATAGTATAATAAATAGAGCATTTTATGGAATAATGGGTAATAAAATGCTAATGACAGAAGATCGGAACATATACAAATGCAGTATATGGATTTTTAAGTATATTATTTAAAGATTTAGAAGATTTAAAGCCAGAGTATTTAGCAGTTGCATTTGATTTAAAAGCACCTACTAAAAGACATGAAATGTACGATAAATATAAAGCAAATAGAAAAGGTATGCCTGATGAACTTGCACAGCAAATGCCAATACTAAAGGAAGTTTTGAAAGCTATGAATATAGAAATCATCGAAAAAGAAGGATATGAGGCAGACGACATTTTAGGTACACTTGCAAAATGGGGACAAAGTAAAAACCTAGATGTTACAGTTTTAACAGGAGATAGAGATAGTTTCCAATTAATAGATAAAAATATAAAGGTAAGAATTCCAAGAACTAAAATGGGCAAAACAGAAGACCAAGATTATACTGTTGAAAAAATAGAAGAAGAATATGGTTTAGAGCCTTTAGATTTAATTGAAGTAAAAGGTTTAATGGGAGATACTTCTGATAATATTCCAGGGGTGCCAGGAGTTGGAGAAAAAACTGCTATAAATTTAATTAAAGAATACAAGACGATAGATGGAGTATATGAGAATATAGATAAGCAAAAAGGAAAGCTAAAAGAAAGACTAGAAGAGAACAAAGATTTGGCATATCTATCTAGAACATTGGGAACAATTAATATAGATAGTCCAATAGAAAAAGATTTAAATAAATTAAAAGTAGAAGAGTGGAACAAACAAGAAGTATTAGAAATTTTTAAAAGATTAAAATTTAATAGATTTATTGATAGATTTAATTTGAAAGAAGAGAATATTGTAGGGGCAGACGGGGCTCTCGTCTGCCCGGTAAACATTGAATATAAAACTAATTTATCTAAAGATGAATTACAAAAAATTAAAGAAGAAATATTATTACAAAAAATAATGTATTATTATCTAGATGAACAAAATTTTATAATCTACTCTGAAAAAAATAACACTTCATACAATATAGAAAATTTAACAGAAGTTAAAGATATATTTGAAAATAAAGATATACTAAAATGTGGCTATAAACAAAAAGAAAATTATATTTTACTTTGGGAAAATAATATTAATGCAAAAAACTTAATGTATGATGTAACAATTGCAGGTTATATATTAAATTCTAATATAAACAAGTATACAATAGAATATTTAGCAAATGAATATTTAGATTTTAATTTAGAAGAATATTTAAGTGAAGAAGGAATAAAAGAGGAAAACGCTCAATTAAATTTATTTGATAATACTAAAAAAGAAAAGAAAGATGTAGCATTTATATATCCATATTTAATATTTAAACTATATAAAGTTTTAAGTGAAAAAATGCAAGAAGAAGATAATATAAATTTATTTAAAAAAATAGAGATGCCACTTACAGAAGTACTTGCAAGTATGCAATATGATGGGATTTATATAGACAAGCAAGAACTTTTAGATTTTGGAAAAGAGCTTCAAAACAGATTGGAAATCCTAACAAAAGAAATATATGAACTTACTGGAGAAGAATTTAATATAAATTCAACCAAACAATTAGGAGAAGTACTTTTTGAAAAATTAAAATTAACTGCTGTTAAAAAAACAAAAACTGGTTATTCAACAGATGTAGATGTATTAGAAAAGATAAAACACGAACATCCTGTAATTGAAAAAATATTAGAATATAGACAATTACAAAAATTAAATTCAACTTATGTAGAAGGTCTAATACCATACATTAATGAAGAGACAGGAAGAATACATTCTAAATTTCATCAAACAGTTACAACAACAGGAAGAATAAGTAGCACTGATCCAAATCTTCAAAATATTCCTACAAGAATGGAACTTGGAAGAAAGCTAAGAAAAGTATTTAAACCAAAAGATGGTGCAATATTTATTGATGCAGATTATTCGCAGATTGAGCTAAGGGTGCTTGCCCATATTTCTGAAGATAAGAATATGATAGATGCTTTTAACAATAATGAGGATATTCATGCGCAGGCTGCATCAAAAGTATTTAATGTGTCAATAGAAGAAGTTACAAAGGAAGAACGTTCAAAAGCAAAAGCAGTTAATTTTGGAATTGTTTATGGAATTAGTGACTTTGGATTAGGAGAGCAGTTACGGAGTATCAAGAAAAAAAGCTAAAGAATATATAGAACAGTATCTAGAAAAATATAGCGGAATAAAAGAATTTATGACAAATATAGTAGAAGAAACAAAAGAAAAAGGATATGTAGAAACACTTTATCATAGAAGAAGATATGTTCCAGAATTAAAATCAAATAATTATATGGTAAGACAATTTGGAAGCAGAGTTGCAATGAACACTCCAATACAAGGAACCGCTGCAGATATTATGAAAATTGCTATGATAAATGTATACAACAAATTAAAAGAGAATAACCTTAAATCTAAATTGTTGGTACAAGTTCATGACGAATTGCTTATAGAAGCGACTTTAGAAGAAGAGAAAATAGTAAAAGAAATACTTAAAACAGAAATGGAAAATGTAATAAAATTAAAAGTACCTTTAGTTGCAGAGGTTTCGGAGGGTTATAGTTGGTACGAAGCAAAATAATAATATTTCCATATCAGAGAAAGATATGTATTATAGAATAAATGAGCAATATATGAATGGTAAACCGATGTTGCATTAGATTCCGAAACTAAAGAAAGAATGGTGGTATATAGACCAATATATGATAGAAATGATTCTATGGTTTGGGTAAGAAGAGAAGAGATGTTTTTAGAAGAAATAGATAAAAATAGAAAAGATAATGTAACTGGTCAAAAGTATAGATTTGAATTAGATGAAACTTTAGAAAAAGATTATACTAAATAAATACTTGCAAAAAACTAGAATTATGATATAATATTATAGTTAAATTTTAAATAAACAGAAAGGATTGGAAAAGTAAATGAGCGTAAAAATAGAAAAGACTAAAAATAATAATGAAGTAAAACTAGAAATAACAGTAGAAGCAAAAAAATTTGAAGATGCTATAAAAACAGTATTTAATAAAAATGCTAAATATTTTAATATTCCAGGATTTAGAAAAGGAAAAGCACCATACCAAATAGTAGAAAAAACATATGGAGCACAAATTTTTTATGAAGATGCTTTTAATGAAATTGCTGGAGAAGCATATAGTGATGCTTTAAAAGAAAATAATATAGAAGCAGTAAGCAAACCAGAAATAGATTTAGTTCAAATTGAAAAAGGAAAAGACCTAATTTTTACAGCAGTAGTTCAAACAAAACCGGAAGTTAAATTAGGAAAGTATAAAGGTATACAAGTTAAAAAAATAGAGTATAATGTAACAGATGAAGATGTTGAACACGAATTAGGTCATATGGCAGAAAAAAATGCAAGGTTGGTTACAGTAGAAGATAGACCAGTTGAATCTGGAGATATTACAGTAATTGACTTTGAAGGATTTGTAGACGGAAAAGCTTTCGATGGTGGAAAAGCCGAAAACCATGAACTTACAATAGGAAGCAATACATTTATACCAGGATTTGAAGATCAAATAATTGGAATGAAGGTAGAAGAAGAAAAAGAAATAAATGTAAAATTTCCAGAAGAATATTTTTCAAAAGATTTAGCTGGAAAAGATGCAATGTTTAAAGTAAAATTACATGAAATTAAAAAGAAAGAAATGCCAGAAATAAACGATGAACTTGCAAAAGACATTAGTGAATTTGATACAATAGAAGAACTAAAAAATAGCATTAGAGAAAAACAAGAAGAACAAAATAAATCAAGAACAAAATACGAAACAGAAGATGAAGTTGTAAAAGCAGTATGTGATTGCTCAGAAGTAGAAATTCCATCAGGAATGGTAGAAATTGAATTAGACAACATGGCAAAAGACATAGAAACAAGACTTAGCTATCAAGGTATGAATTTAGAGCAATATTTAAAATTCATGAATAAAACTATGGAAGATTTTAGAAATGAAAATAAAGAACAAGCTGAAAGGTCTATTAAATCAAGACTTGTTTTAGAAGCTGTTGGAAAAGATGCAAATATAGAAGTAACAGAAGAAGAAATCTCTGAAAAAATAAAAGAAATGGCAGAAAATTATGGCAGAAAAGAAGAAGAAGTAAAAGACAATCCAGAGTTAGTAAAA
This sequence comes from uncultured Clostridia bacterium, assembly GCA_944391865.1. Lineage (GTDB taxonomy): Bacteria > Bacillota > Clostridia > TANB77 > CAG-508 > CAG-452. The sequence continues at coordinate 50,604 of CALXVD010000002.1, read as the reverse complement.
TATGTAGGAGACAACCTTAAAGTAGAAAAAACAATTGATTTCTTAGTAGAAAATGCAAAAATTAAATAAAAAATAAAGGGGGTAATAGCTTGTTTATAGAATAATATAAATATGGTTATTACCCTGAATTGTAATTTGGATTTTAAAATTAAATTTGTTTTTAGATTCGCTCCCAGAGATTTATTTATATTTTATCTCGCGCGCCCCAACTGTGCAGATTATGTAATAAAATTTTAGCTGGCGCTAAATTTTCTAAACATAATCTAAGCTTGTCGGTCCCCACCCGTAACCCGCTCGAAAAATATAAATGGAAATCTCTTCGCGCTACTCTACAATTTAAAATCATCAATTTAATGAAAATTTTAATTTTCATTAAAGGGTTAAAATATAAAAATATTAATTTTGACAAATAATGGTCCGACAGCCCATTGAGGCGGGGGAATACCCGCGTATGCCTTGGAGGACATTATTTTCAAAATTCATATTTTATATTTAGTTTAATAATTAGAAATTTTTGCAATAAATTTAATCACACAAATTCCAATTTGTCTAAAGGAATAAATCAAAGGAGGAAAATTTTATGGATAGTTTAAAAAACAGTTTAGTACCTTATGTAATTGAACAAACAGGAAGAGGGGAAAGATCATACGATATATTTTCAAGATTATTAAAAGATAGAATTATATTTTTAAGTGAAGATGTAAATCATGTAACAGCAAGTTTAGTAATTGCGCAAATGTTATTTTTAGAGTCAGAGGATCCAGATAAAGAAATATCATTTTACATTAATAGTCCAGGCGGATCTATTACAGATGGAATGGCAATAGTAGACACAATGAACTATATAAAATGCCCAGTTTCTACAATATGTATTGGTCTTGCTGCAAGTATGGGGTCTGTCCTTTTAACTTGCGGAACAAAAGGAAAAAGATTTGCAACACCAAATTCAGAAATACTAATACATCAACCTCTAATTTCAGGAGGACTTTCTGGTCAAACAACAGAAATAAAAATTCATGCAGACCACATGGTAAGAACAAGAGAAAAATTAAATAAATTATTAAGTGAAAAAACAGGTCAAAGTCTAGAACAAATAGAAAAAGACACAGAAAGAGACCATTACATGACAGCAGAAGAAGCATTAAAATATGGATTAATTGATGAAATCATAGATGTAAGAAAGTAAGATAAAAAATCAAGAAAACATAATAACTATCATTAGCAATTCATAAGTAGGGACATAGCTCCTCAAACATAGAGATACCTCTAAGGTAAGCTGTGTCCCTATACATTAGAAAGGAGGCCATAATGCCAAGAAATAATAACCAAAACATAAGATGTTCATTTTGTGGAAAACCACAAGAAATGGTAAAAAGAATAGTTGCAGGACCAAATGCATACATTTGTGATGAGTGTATAGCAATATGCAACAACATTATAGAAGATGAGCATTACGAAGACGAAATGGGATATGAAGATATAAAATCAGAAGATATACCAACACCAGCAGAAATAAAAAGCATATTAGATGAATATGTAATTCGGCCAAGAAGATGCTAAAAAAACATTATCTGTTGCTGTGTATAACCATTATAAACGTATTTCATGTGACGAAATTATAGATGATGTGGAAATTCAAAAAAGCAATGTTTTGCTACTTGGACCAACAGGATGTGGAAAAACACTTCTTGCCCAAACACTTGCAAGAATATTAAATGTTCCTTTTGCAATAGCAGATGCTACAACTTTAACAGAAGCAGGATATGTGGGAGAAGATGTAGAAAACATATTACTTAAATTAATTCAAGCAGCAGAATATGATATTCCAAAAGCACAAAAAGGAATTATATATATAGATGAAATAGACAAAATAACGAGAAAATCAGAAAATCCATCAATTACAAGAGATGTTAGTGGAGAAGGGGTACAACAAGCACTACTAAAAATAATAGAAGGAACTGTTGCATCTGTTCCACCACAAGGAGGAAGAAAGCATCCACATCAAGAGTTTTTGCAAATAGATACATCAAACATATTATTTATTTGTGGAGGGGCTTTTGAAGGATTAGAAAAAATTATAAAGGACAGAACCGGTAAAAAAGGAATGGGCTTTGGCGCAGAAATAGAAAGCAAAAAAGAACAAGAAAAATACAAAATATTTGAAGAACTTTTGCCACAAGATTTACTAAAATTTGGATTAATTCCAGAGTTTGTAGGAAGACTTCCAATAATTGCAACATTAAGAGAACTAGACAAAGAAGCTCTAATAAATATTGTTACAAAACCTAAAAATGCTTTAACAAAACAATACAAAAAATTATTAGAACTAGATGGAGTAGAATTAGAGTTTGAAGATGAAGCATTAAATGCAATTGTAGAAAAAGCTTTAGAAAGAAATACAGGAGCAAGAGGACTTCGTTCTATTATAGAAGATATAATGAGAGATATAATGTTTGATGTTCCAACAAATCCAAAAATTGAAAAATGCATTATAACAAAAGATACTGTTGAAAAGAAAACTGGACCTAAATTAATTATTAATGAAAACAAAGAAACTAAGAGAGCAAAAATAAAGAAAAAATCTGTTAATTCTCAAAAACAAGGAGAAATAGCATAAAAAAGGGCATATGTCCTTTTTTTGTTTTAAAAAATTAGCAAACTGTATTGACTTTTGCTAAAATTGGGTATAATATATTAGCAGTAAAAAACAAAGAGTGCTAAAACGAGGTGTGAAAGTTGTTAGATGATAGGAAAAAACAAGTATTACAATCTGTAATAGAAGAATATATCAATACAGCAGAACCAGTTAGCTCAGCAATATTAGTTGAAAAGTATGGATTAGATTATAGCAGTGCAACTATTAGAAATGATATGGCAGAATTAGAACATGAAGGATATTTAGAAAAACCCCATACATCAGCTGGTAGAATTCCTTCTGTAAAAGGATACAGATTTTATGTGGATGAACTTTTAAACGATGAAAATATTAGTTTAGAAGAAATACAATATATAAGAGAAAATTTGCAAACTAAGGTAAATGAAATTGAAGATTTAACAAAAATAACAACAAATACAATATCAGAAATGACACATTATACAACTGTTGCAATAGGACCAGATTCTAGCAATAACATAATTAAAGATATTAAATTTATCCTTCTTGGAGAAAGACTACTTATGGCAGTAATACTTACAGAAAATGGTGCTGTAAAAGAAACAATTATTAAATATGATGAAGATGTTTCTCAAAACCAAATAAACGACTTAAATATAACATTTAACAATAAATTAAGAGGTAAACCATTTGAAAAGATAGATAAGCCAATGGAAGAATACATCTTATCTACAATGAAAGACCAAGCAAAGGTTATAAAGCCTATAATACAACAAATGAATAGAGCAATAGAAGATACAAACAAAATATATTTAGAAGGAGCAAGCAAAGTATTTGATTTTCCAGAATTTAAAAAGATAGATACCGCTAAAAACTTCTTAAGTATATTAGATACAAAAGAAGAAATGCTAGAAATATTTAATTCTGGGATTGCAAAAGATATAAATGTATTTATAGGTGATGAAAATGAAAATGAAGACTTAAAAGATTTAAGCATAATAACATTTAAACATAAAGTTGGAAATAAAGATATGGGAACAATAGGAATAATTGGTCCTAAAAGAATGAATTATTCAAAAGTAATTTCTATCATGAAATACATTAGTAAAAAATTAAATGAAAATGAATAGATTTGAATATTATTTAGAGATGAGAAGTGAGAGGTGTGAAGTGTGCCTTTTGCATTAAGAATTACATAAATTTGATATATATTCCCACTTCCCACATCTTACTTCCCACAGCATATATTAAGGAGGATAAAATGTCAGAAGAAAAAAAAGAAGAATTAAATGAAAATAAAGAGGAAAAAAGAGAAACAGAAGCAAAAGAAAACGATGAACTAGGAGCAATGAAACAAGAACTAGAGGAAACAAATGATAGGCTAAAAAGAATAATGGCAGAGTTTGAAAACTATAAAAAAAGAAGCAATAAAGAAAGAGAAATGCTATATAATTCTCTTCTAGCAGATATAGTTTCTAGTTTTTTACCAGTAATAGATAATCTAGAAAAAGCATTATCTGTAGAAACAAAAGATGAAAATTATAAACAAGGTATAGAATTAGTATTAAAACAATTTAATGATGTACTTGCAAAATTTGGAGTAGAAGAAATAAAAACAGTAGGAGAAACTTTTGATCCAGAAGTACACGAAGCAGTAAGTAGTATTCAAGACGAAACAAAAGGAGAAAAAGAAATTGTGCAAGAATTTAGAAAAGGATATAAAATTGGAACAAAGGTAGTGCGTCATTCAATGGTAGTAGTTGCAAATTAACATGAAAAACTTCGTCTTGCGTTGTTAGACATCACTTAAAAAATCCTCGACGTACCTATGTACGCCTCCGGTTTTTTAGTTCGTCTGCCTAGCAATACTCGTTTTTGATGTTAATTTAATTAAATAGTTTTTAATTTTAAAAATATAAATAAATATTTCAAAGGAGGATGACAAATATGTCAAAAATTATTGGTATCGATTTAGGTACAACAAATTCATGTGTAGCAGTTATGGAAGGTGGAGAACCAGTTGTAATTCCAAATCCAGAAGGAAATAGAACAACACCATCTGTAGTTGCATTTTCAAAAAATGGAGAAAGACTAGTTGGACAAATTGCAAAACGTCAAGCAGTTACTAATCCAGATCATACTGTTATCTCAATAAAAAGAGATATGGGTACAAATAAAAAAGTTAAAATAGAAGGAGATGAATTTACACCACAAGAAATTTCAGCAATGATCCTTCAAAAACTAAAATCAGATGCAGAAAATTATCTAGGACAAAAAGTTACTGAAGCAGTTATAACAGTTCCTGCATATTTTAGTGATAGCCAAAGACAGGCAACAAAAGATGCTGGTAAAATTGCAGGATTAAATGTTTTAAGAATAATTAATGAACCAACAGCTGCAGCTCTTGCATATGGTATGGATAAAGAAGATAAAGATCAAAAAATAATGGTATATGACTTAGGTGGAGGTACATTTGATGTCTCTATCCTAGACATTGGTGATGGAGTATTCGAAGTTTTAGCAACAAGTGGTAATAACAGACTAGGAGGAGATGACTTCGATGAAAGAATAATTAAATATTTAGTTGAAGAATTCAAAAAAGAGCAAGGAATTGATTTGGGAGCAGATAAAATGGCTATGCAAAGATTAAAAGAAGCAGCAGAAAAAGCAAAAATAGAATTATCTGGTGTTGGTCAAACAAATATTAATTTACCATTCATTACAGCAGACGCTTCAGGACCAAAACATATGGATATAACTTTAACAAGAGCAAAATTTGAGGAATTAATTAGTGATTTAATTGATGCAACAACAGGACCTGTAAACCAAGCACTAAAAGATGCAGGACTAACAGCAGATAAAATTGACCAAGTATTACTAGTTGGAGGTTCTACAAGGGTTCCAGCAGTTCAAGAAGCAGTTAAAAAAATAACAAATAAAGAACCAAACAAAGGTATTAACCCGGACGAATGTGTTGCAATAGGTGCAGCAATTCAAGGTGGTGTACTTTCTGGAGATGTAAAAGATTTAGTATTACTAGACGTAACACCTCTATCTTTAGGTATTGAAACATATGGTGGAGTATTTACAAAATTAATTGAAAGAAATACAACAATACCTACTAAAAAATCACAAGTATTCTCAACTGCAGCAGATGGTCAAACAAGTGTTGAAGTTCATGTATTACAAGGTGAACGTGAAATGGCAGCATATAATAAAACATTAGGAAGATTCCAATTAACAGGAATTCCACCAGCTCCAAGAGGAATACCACAAATAGAAGTTACATTTGATATAGATGCAAACGGTATAGTTCACGTATCTGCAAAAGATATGGCAACAGGAAATGAGCAAAATGTTTCTATAACAGCAAGCACAAATCTTTCTGAAGATGACATTCAAAAAGCTGTAAAAGACGCAGAAGCACATGCAAGTGAAGACAAGAAGAGAAAAGAAGAAGTTGAAGTTAAAAACAATGCAGAGAGCTTAATATATAGTAGCCAAAAAACATTAGATGAATTAGGAGATAAAATTAGTGGTGAAGAAAAAGCTAAAGTAGAAACAGAAATAGAAAATGTTAAAAAAGCATTAGAAACAAACAATGTAGATACAATAAAAGAAGCAACAGAAAAACTAACTCAAGCATTCTACAAAATTTCTGAACAATTGTACAAACAAAATGCTGCAAATGCAAATGCAGCAGGAGGAGCAGGCACAGCAGAAGGACAAAATGCTGGAGATGCAGGAGCAAATAATGGAAATGTATATGATGCAGATTATAAGGTAGAAGACGAAGGAGATAATAAATAAAACGAATGAAAATTTAATTGTTTATATAAAATGTAGGGGTCGCTGCCCACAGCGACCCGTAAAAGAAAATCTAAAATTAATGGGTCGCTGTGGGCAGCGACCCCTACACAACTTTCAAATTATATGTGTATTAGAGGTAACACATAATATAGATATAATTTGAAATATAGAAATGCTTTAGAAAGGAATGTGGAATATGGCAAATAAAAGAGATTATTATGAGGTACTAGGAGTAGATAAAACAGCAACTGATGATGAAATAAAAAGAGCATATAGAAAACTGGCAAAAAAATATCATCCTGACGCAAACCCAGATAATAAACAAGAGGCAGAAGAGAAATTTAAAGAAGTAAATGAAGCATATGAAAATTTATCTGACCCTCAAAAAAGAAAAATGTATGATCAATTTGGACATAATGGACCACAAGGCTTTGGAGGAGGAGGCCCTGGAGCTGGGGGATATTATTCTTATACAACTTCTGGATTTGACGGTTTTTCTGATTTTGGAGATTTAGGAGATATCTTTTCATCATTTTTTGGTGGTGGATTTGGAGGAAGAACTTCAAGACAAAAAGCAGGACCAAAAAAAGGTAGAGATTTGAAATATAATATGACTATTACTTTTGAAGAGTCATATTTAGGAGTAGAAAAAGAAATAGCAATTTCAAGGGACGAAGAATGTCCGGTATGCCATGGAAGCAAAGCAAAACCAGGAACAAGTGTAGAAACTTGTAAAAGTTGTGGAGGTACAGGAACAATAAAACAAACTGTATCTACAATACTTCGGACAAATGCAAACAACAAAGACTTGCCCTATATGTGGAGGAGAAGGAAAAGTTATAAAAGAAAAATGTTCAGAATGTAGGGGCAAACGGAAAAATTAGAAAACCAGTAAAAATACAAGTAAAAATACCTGCAGGAATAGCAGATAACCAAACAGTAGTATTAAGAGGAGAAGGAGAACCAGGAGAAAAAGGCGGACCTAAAGGTGATTTATATATTGTTGTAAGTATAAAAAGACACAGTATTTTTTCTAGAAATGGAGATAATGTCATTTGTGAAATACCAATTACATTTACACAAGCAACACTTGGTGCAGATTTAAAAATACCAATGGTAGATGGAAGCAAAGAAAACTATAGAATTCCAGAAGGAACACAAACAGGAAGTAAATTTACAATAAGAAACAAAGGATTTAAGTCTGTAAACGGAAATTGGAGTGGAGATTTTATTTTTACAGTTACTGTTCAAACACCAAAAAAACTAACAGCAGAGCAAAGAGAATTATTAACAAAACTTGCAAAAACTATGAATGAGCAACCACCAGTAAGAAAAAGAGGAATATTTGGGTAACCTTTTGATATTCAAACCGAATTTTAAATTGTAATTTAGCGGTGAGATGTGAGAGGTGAGAAGTGGGATTTTAAGGTCGGTATTCGTAGGATCTGCATCGATTTCCCACGTCCCACATCCCACTTCCAACATCAGACTGAAAAAATTAATGAGAGGGCGGACCTTGTGTCCGCCTGTAATTATAAATAAGAAAAAGAAGGAGAAAATATGCCAAAATTTTTTGTAAAAAACGATCAAATAAAAGATAATAAAATTATAATAATAGGTGAAGATGTAAACCATATAAAAAACGTTTTAAGACTGAATATTGATCATAACATACAAATATGTAATTTAGATACTTTAGAAAATTATACATGTGGAATAACTAGAATAGATACTCACAGTATTGAATGTAATATATTTAATAAGGTTGCTTCAGAAACAGAACCAAATATACATATAACAATATTTCAGGGATTGCCTAAAGCAGATAAAATGGAACTAATAATACAAAAATCAGTAGAACTTGGAGCATATGAAATAACTCCTGTTCAAATGGAAAGATGTGTTGTAAAATTAGATGAAAAAAGCAAAACTAAAAAAATAGAAAGATGGCAAAAAATATCTGAAACTGCTGCAAAGCAATCAGGAAGAGACATTATACCTAAAATTAATCAAATTACAAATATTAAAAATATTTGTAATTTGACTTGCGAATATGATATAGTATTATTAGCATATGAAAAAGAAGAGAAAATTACATTAAAGCAGGAGCTTCAAAAATATAAGGAAAATTATGATAAAAACTTAAATATTGGTATTATAATAGGACCAGAAGGTGGACTAGAAGAAAAAGAAGTAATAGAATTAACAAATTGCGGGGCAATACCAATAACATTAGGTAAAAGAATATTAAGAACAGAAACAGTCGCTTTTACATTAATCTCTATTATAATGTATGAGCTAGGAGATTTGGGAGGAGCCATTTAGTGAAAAAAGAGACATTAGAAAAAATAGAAGAGGAAATTAATGAAAAAACAAAGTTACCAGAAAAAGTAAAAGGAAGTATAAGAAAAGAAGTATTTATTAATATTACAATTGCAATAGGAATGATACTTTATTTTGTTTTTTTAATTATAGGAAGTGTTGGAACTACCAAAAATATTAGAATTGTAGATTTTAACATTTTTAGTATTATACTTTTGGCAACATCAATTATTTTATTTGAAATATCTTATAGAAAACAAAAAGGAAAACTAGCTATACATGGAATAGAAACATTAATTGCAGCTATTTTTACATTGTTTTTACCATACATAATATTTGAATTAGATCCAATATATGAAAAACATTATATGATAGGGATAGCAATATGTATTTCTTTATACTATGTTATAAAATCTATATGTATATCAATAAAATCAAAGAATGGTTATATGGATAATATTAGTGATATAAAAGAAATTGTAAAAAAAGAAAAATTAGAATTAAATAGGAAGAAAGATATACAAAAAGAATCTGTAAAGAAAGAAGAAAAGAAAATTGAAGATGTTAGCAAAAGAGTTAAATCAAAAAAAGAACAAAAAGAAGAAGAAAACAAACAATTAAAAGAAGAAATTGATAAAAAAAGCATTAAAACAAATGCACCAAAAAAGAGAGGAAGACCTAAAAAAGAAGAAAACAGCTTAAATAAAGATGTAAAAAAAGAAGTAGATACACCTAAAAAAAGAGGCAGACCAAGAAAGGCGGTAACAAAAAATGATTAAAAGCATGACTGGCTTTGGAAGAGGTATATATGAAAATGAAGGAAGAGAATATATAGTAGAAATAAAATCTGTAAACAATCGCTTTAATGATATAAATATAAAAATGCCAAGAAATTTCAATTATTTGGAAGAAAAAATAAAAAAAGAAATATTAAGTTCAGTTTCAAGAGGAAAAATTGATGTATTTATAACTTTTACAAATAATAGTGATAAATGCAAAAATATAAGTATAAATACAGAAATAGCAAAAAGGTATATAGAAGAATTAAAGAAATTAGCTGATGAGACTAATATTGTTAATAATATAAATGTAATTGATATTTCTAAGTTACCGGATGTTTTAAATATAAAACTTGAAGAAGATGCAGAAGAGATAATAGAAAAAGAGTTATTTGTTGCTTTTAAAGAAGCAATGAATAGTTTTATTGATATGAGAACTAAAGAAGGAAGTAAAATAAAACTTGATTTAGAAAATAGAATTAATTTAATTTCTAAGAAGGTAGAAGAAATTTCTAGCATTTCTACTGGACTTGTAAGCGAATATATAGTAAAATTAGAAAGTAGAATAAAAGAACTTTTAAAAACGGATGTTGTAGATGAAGCAAGACTTGCTCAAGAAGTTGTTATATATTCAGATAAATGTTCTGTAGAAGAAGAATTAACTAGACTTAAAAGTCATATATCACAGTTTTTAGGATTACTAGAACAAGATAAAGCAATAGGAAAAAAGATGGACTTTTTAATTCAAGAAATGAATAGAGAAACAAATACAATAGGTTCAAAAGCAAACAATTTGGAAATTACTGATATGGTTGTTGATATAAAAACAGAACTAGAGAATATAAGGGAACAAGTACAGAATATTGAGTAACATTAATTTGAAGTATGGAAGTGTGAAATGTGAGGTGTGAGGTGTGCCTCTAGGGATATACTTCGTAGAAATATCTTAATCTCCCACCTCTCACATCCCACTTCTCACTTCTCATACATTAAAAAAAGGAGATGAAAGAATGCAATTAATTAACATAGGGTTTGGAAATATAATTTCTGCAAATAGGGTAATAACAATCGTAAGTCCAGAATCTGCTCCAATAAAAAGATTGGTACAAGAAGCAAAAGATAGTAAAATGGCTGTAGATGCAACTTGTGGTAGAAGAACTAGAGCAGTTATAATAATGGATTCAGGGCATGTAATTTTATCAGCTGTACAGCCAGAAACAGTTGCAGGAAGGCTTGACAAAGATATAAATAAAGAGAGCTTAGAAGAGTAATATTGTAGAGAGAAATGAAAACTGACATCAACAGATGATACGGGGGACATTGCTCCTCACACAGGGGACTGCATAAGAATAAGCAGTGTCCCCATACATTATATTAAAAAGGAGATTGATAAAAATGATTATAAAACCAACAGTTACAGATTTATTAAAAATATTCAATAACAGATATGAATTAGTAATAGTTACAGCTAAAAGAGCAAGACAAATAGCAGCAGGAAGTCTACCACTTACAAAGGTACATGAAGAATCAGCTGTTACTCTTGCTGCAAACGAAATTGCAGAAGGAAAGGTGGTAAAATGCTAGTATTGTTATCTGGTGTATCAGGGGCTGGAAAAGATACAATAAAAAAAGAATTATTAAAAAGAATGGATAATGTAATAACTATGCCATCTTACACAGATAGACCACCAAGACCTGGGGAAGTAAATGGGGGAGTATATAATTTTGTAACAACAAAGGAGTTCGAAGACAAAATTAAAGAAAACGAGTTTTATGAATACTCTGTACATCACGAACATTACTATGGAACATCAAAAAAGATTCTAAACGAAAATATCAAAAAAGGTAAAATAATTGTAAAAGACATAGAAGTTAATGGAACAGAAAATTTAATAAAGCTATTAAAAGATGACGTAAAAATAGTAACAATATTTTTAAGAGTTCCAAAAGAAGAATTAAGAAGAAGATTAGAACATAGAATAGAAAAAGCCAGTTTAAAAGAAATAGAACTTAGATTAAATAGATTCGATTATGAAGAATCAAAAATAGGAATATATGACTATGTCTTAAAAAACGATGATTTAGAAAAAACTGTGCAAATAATAATGACAATTATTAAAAATGAATATAATTTAGCAAAAAATAGTTTACAAAATTTGTAAAAATAATGTTGACAAATAAACAAACTAATGGTAGACTAAACATACAAAATTAGTCTACTTTTTTATTTAATAGGAAATTTCTCCGAAATTTCTATTAAATAAAAGGCTATAATCGCCATCGCCTTTAGGATTTCCTTCTTACAGTCGGAAACCTAAATCGGCACGAACAAAGGGCGACTTTCGTCGCTTTGTTCAAATAAAGACAGAAAGGAGGAAAGAAAATGTCAAAAGAATTTGAAACTAAAGTATTAGATTTTATTGAGTTTTCACAAAAGAACTTTATCAATTTAAATAACAAAATAAGTGGTTTAGAAGTAAAAATGGATGAAAAAATTGATAATTTGGAAGAAAAAATGGATAACAAATTAAGTGATTTAGAAGTAAAAATGGACGAAAAAATTGACAATTTAGAAGTAAAAATGAACAATAAAATAACTAATTTAGAAGCAAAAATGGATAAAAAGTTAAGTGATTTAGAAGCAAAAATGGACAATAAAATAAGCGATTTAGAAGTAAAAATGAACGAAACAATAAGTAATTTAGATGAAAAATTTACTAGTTTATATGATAACCTAAATAGATCTCTTACACTAATTGAAAATAAGGTTATGACAGAATTCCCTGCTTTATTCGAAGCTTTTGAACTTCATCAAGAAATGCATAAAGATTACGACGAAAAGAATAAATATTTAAGTTTAAAAGTAGAAGAAGATTCTATGAGAATATCAGTTCTAGAAGATCAAATTAAATTCTTAAAAAATAATTAATTACTGACTATTTTAAATCATAATTATTTCAAAATTATAAAGGGGCTTAAATATGTAATTTATAATTAATTAAATTATATACTTAAGCCTCTTTATATTATTTTAGTAATTATTCAGGAAGTTCTATTTTATAATCTTCATTTATTAGAATATAATACTATCAAATAAAATGAAGGTGATAAATCATGAAAGGTGCAGATTACAGCAATCAGGTTTTCAAGCAATAATACTTGTTGATTTTTTGCAATAAATTACTAAACTAGACAATTTTTTCAAAATTTGATATAGTTCATAATAAGTTCATATTTGTTTGATAATATATACCAAGTTTTAGAAGTGGTAAATATATTAATCCAAATATCATCCCCTTTTGCTTTATATATTTACACTTCTAAATTTAATATTAAGGTGATTTAAATGTTTAAGATTTTAGTTGTAGAGGATGATAAAAATTTAAGAAAATTAATAACCACATATTTAAAAAGAAATGGATATATAACATATGAGGCAACAAATGGAGTAGAGGCATTAGATATAATGGACATGAAATATGTAGATTTAATAATTAGTGATATCATGATGAAAGAAATGGATGGTTATGAATTAACAAAAAGTTTAAGAGAGGCAAATTATACAATACCAATTCTATTAGTTACCGCAAAATCTACAATAGAAGATAAAAAAGAAGGATTCCTTTTAGGAGCAGACGACTACATGGTAAAGCCAATTAATATGGAGGAATTAATATTAAGGGTTAAGGTATTGCTTAAAAGAGCAAATGCAGCAAATGAAACAAAACTAGTAATAGGAAATTTAATTATAGACTATAAACAAATGTCTGTAATATATAAAGGAAAACCATATCAGCTTGCACAAAAGGAATTTCAGTTGTTATATAAACTTTTAAGCACGCCAGACACAATATACACAAGACAAGAACTAATAGAAGAAATTTGGGGGTTGGATAGTGAATCAGACTTTAGAACAGTTGATGTACATATAAAAAGAATTAGAGAGAAATTAAAAGATATAAATGAATTTGAAATATTAACTATACGAGGAATTGGTTATAAAGCAGTAATAAATAAAAAGGATTAGAAAATATGATAAAAAAAGTTTTTGAAAAAATTTTTGGAAAAAGAAATTCAATACAAAGAAAGGTAATAACAACAGCTACAATATATATTTTAATAATAATTATTATTACATCTTTGTTTTTCTATTTTTTTGTACACAAATCAATAGACATGGAATTAGTAGAAATTAATATAAAGCAAAGAGAAGAAGCAAAAGAAATACTAGCAATGTCTAGTAAAAGTATTAGAATAGTAATTATAAGCATTGTAGTTGCAACTGTTGGATTAATAGCCTATGTAACTAGAAAAATGCTTAATCCAGTAGCAAAAATTACAGAAGCAACACAAAAAGTAGCAAGTGGTGATTTTACAGTTCATCTAGAAACAGATAGAACAGATGAATTAGGAGAACTAACACACAACTTTAATAAAATGGTAAAAGAACTAAATAGCATAGAATGTTTGCAAAAAGATTTTATAAACAACGTATCACACGAGATAAAAACGCCAATAAGCTCAATACAAGGTTTTGCAGAGCTTCTTGCAGCAGATGATTTGTCTCAAGAAGAAAGACAAGAATATTCAAATATTATAAAAGAAGAAGCAGATAGATTACTTTATTTATCAACAAATATATTAAGACTTGCAAAACTAGAAAACCAAGAAAGAATAGTAAACAAAGAAGAAGTATGTATTGCAGAGCAAATAAGAAGAACAATTAGTGTGCTAGAGCCTAAATGGAAAGAAAAAAATATAAAATTTAATGTAAATTTAAAAGAAGATAAGATATTTGCCGAAAAAGACTTACTTTTTCAAGTATGGATGAATATAATAGAAAATTCTATAAAATACTCTAAACAAAATGGACAAGTAGATATAAAGATGAATACAACTAAAGAATTTATTTCTGTAGAAATAAAAGATAATGGAGAAGGAATCAAGGAAGAAGAATGTAAGAAGATTTTTGACAGATTTTATCAAACAGATAAAACACACTCAGGAAAAGGCGTAGGACTTCGGACTTGCAATTGTAAAAAGAATTGTAGAATTATCAAACGGAAGTATTGACGTTAAAAGCGAAATTGGTAAAGGCACAACATTTATAATAAATTTGCCAAAGAAATTGTAATTTGAGTGAGAAGTGAGAAGTGGGATGTGGGAAGTGTGAAATTAGGATAAGCCTAACAATGCCTAGCCCTAAAAAGCACACCTCACACTTCGCACCTCACACATCACAAAACAAATTACAATTTGCATAGCAAAGAAAGGAATATTATGAAAACAAAAAAACAAAGTCTAAAAATTGCAGGAATTACCATATGGAGAATACTTGCATATTTTATAATTTATAGCATTGTAGGTTACATTATCGAGACAACATATGGATTTTTAACAAAGGGAGTAATTGAAAGTAGACAAGGATTTCTATATGGACCATTTTGCTCTATTTATGGAATAGGTGCAATTATAATGATAATTAGCCTTCAATATTTTAAAAAGAACAATTACACATTATTCTTTGGAGGATTTTTAGTAGGATCAGTAGTAGAGTATTTAATTAGTTTTTTTGGAGAATTACTTTTTAATGTTAAATGGTGGGATTATTCAGATAGATTCTTAAATTTAAATGGTAGGATATGTTTTACCTTTTCACTTTTTTGGGGGCTACTTGCAATATATTTAATTAGGCATTTTAACCCTTTAATGGACAAGCTAATGAACAAAATAAAAGAAAAGATACCAACAAATGTTTTAAAAGTAATCGTAATAATAGCAATAATGTTTTTAATAATAGACTTCCTACTTACTGGAGTTGCATTAAAACTATTTTTTGCAAGAACAGTTTATATATATGATTTGGATGTAGCAAACAAAGATAAATATATTAGTCAATACCAAGAATTAATGAAAAACGAAAAGTTATTAAATTTTGGAAACAAAATATTTTCAGATGAAAAAATGATAAAAACATTTCCAAATTTAAAACTAGAGACAGAAAATGGCGAAATGATATTTTTAAATTCAATTTATAAAGACATACAGCCATATTATTATAATTTTAATTAAATAAAGTTCATATTAGAAGTGAGAAGTGGGATGTGAGAAGTGTGAAATTAGCGTGAGACTTACATAGCTTAGCCATAAAAAGCACACTTCGCACCTCACACTTCCCATAGCAAAAATAAAAAAGGAAGGGATAAAATGTTACATATAGGCTTAGATGTAGGTTCTACAACAGTAAAAGTAGCTGTAATGAACGAAAAATTAAATACAATTTATACTTCATACCAAAGACATTTTTCAGATGTCAGAAAAACTATTTATGAATGTATACAAAATGTTATATGCAAATTTCCAAATGAAGAAATAACAATTGCATTTACCGGTTCACGGTGCATTATCTGTTGCGGAATTATTAGGAATAGAATTTATCCAAGAAGTTGTATCATGCAAAAGAGCTATAGAAAGATATATACCAAGAACGGACGTAGCAATAGAATTAGGACGGAGAAGACGCTAAAATAATATATTTTGGTAAAACAATAGAACAAAGAATGAATGGAACTTGTGCTGGAGGAACTGGAGCATTTTTGGACCAAATGGCAACATTATTAGATACAGATACCATTGGACTTAATGAACTTGCAAAAAATTATAAAACAATTTATCCAATAGCATCTAGATGTCGGAGTTTTTGCAAAAACAGATGTACAACCACTTTTAAACGAAGGAGCAGCAAAAGAAGATATAGCAGCTTCAATTTTTCAAGCAGTCGTAAACCAAACAATAAGTGGACTTGCGTGTGGAAGACCAATAAAAGGTAATGTTGCATTTCTCGGAGGACCACTTAGTTATTTGTCAGAACTACGTAAAAGGTTTATAGAAACATTAAACTTAACCGATAAAGAAATAATTTTCCCAGAAGATGCACACCTTTTAGTCGCAAAAGGTGCTGCGATAGAATCAGCTTCCAGCAAGACGATATCTTACGAAAAATTAAAAGCAAAAATGGAACTATTAAAAAGTTATAAAGATGATACAAAGGACCACTTAAAACCATTGTTTACAATAGATGAAGAATATAAAGAATTTAGAAGAAGACACGGAAAAGATAAAATAGAAAGAAAAGATTTAAAAAAATATAAAGGAAAAAGTTTTTTAGGAATAGATGCTGGTTCTACAACTAGTAAGATTGTTTTGATTGATGAAAACAACAACCTTCTTTATTCAGCTTATAAAAATAATGAAGGGAAACCACTTGAAAGTGTTATAAGTATGATAAAGAGATTATATTCAAAATTACCAGAGGACGTTCAAATATGCTATAGTGGTGTAACTGGTTATGGAGAAAATTTAATAAAAACAGCTTTAAATCTTGAACTCGGAGAGATAGAAACAATGGCTCATTATAGAGCAGCAAAAAACTTTATGCCAAATGTTACAAGTATTGTAGATATAGGCGGACAAGACATGAAATACATAAAAATAAAAAACGGCGCAGTAGATAATATTATGCTTAATGAAGCATGCTCTTCTGGTTGTGGTTCTTTTATTGAAACGTTTGCTAAAAGTTTGAATTTAAAAATAGAAGAATTTGTAAATGAAGCAATAACTGCAAGAAAACCAGTAGACTTAGGTTCAAGATGTACAGTGTTTATGAACTCAAAAATAAAACAAGCACAGAAGGAAGGATATTCAGTAGGAGATATATCTGCAGGCCTTTCATATTCTGTAGTAAAAAATGCAATACAAAAAGTTATGAAAATTAGAGATGTAGAAACTTTAGGAGAAAATATCGTAGTTCAAGGTGGTACATTCTATAATGATGCAGTACTAAGAGCATTTGAATTAATAGTAGGAAAAAACGTAATAAGACCAGATATTGCAGGGCTTATGGGAGCATATGGAATTGCTTTGATTTCAAAAGAAAAATACCAAGAATTAAATAATGAAAAATATATATCAAAAATACTAAAAGAAGAGGAATTAGACAATTTAAAAATAAATGTTATGCATCTAAGATGCAAAGGGTGCGAAAACCATTGCTTATTAACACTAAATGAATTTTCGAATGGAAAAAAATTTATTTCAGGAAATAGATGTGAAAAAGGTGCAGGACTAGAAAAAGCAAAAAAAGAAATTCCTAATTTATATAAATATAAATATGAAAGATTATTTAAATATAAACCATTAGAGGAAGCAGAGGCAAAAAGAGGAACAATTGGCATTCCAAGAGTTTTAAACATGTATGAAGATTATCCATTCTGGTTTACTTTATTCACAAATTTAGGGTTCAGAGTAATATTATCAGAAAAAACAAATAGAAAAACTTATGAAAAAGGAATGGAAAGTATACCATCAGAATCTGTATGTTATCCTGCAAAATTAACACACGGACATATTATGAGTTTATTAGAAAAAGGAATAAAAACAATTTTTTACCCATGTATTCCATATTCAAGAAAAGAAGATAAAAACGCAAACAACCATTATAATTGTCCAATTGTAATTTCTTATTCCGAAAACTTGAAAAATAATATAGAAGAATTAAAAGACAAAGACATTAAATTTATTAATCCTTTTTTGCCATTCGATAAAAAAAGTTTAGCAAAAAGAATGTTAGAAATAAAAGAATTCAAAGAATATAATTTTACAATTCAAGAATTAAATAGTGCAATTGATAAGGCAAATGAAGAATATGAAAACTTTAAAAAAGATATAAAACAAAAAGGAGAAGAAACATTAGAATACTTAAAAAATAACAATTTAAAAGGTATAGTATTGGCAGGAAGACCATACCATTTGGACCCAGAAGTTAACCATGGAATTGACAAAATGATTACTAGCCTAGGACTAG
Organism: uncultured Clostridia bacterium; assembly: GCA_944391865.1. Lineage (GTDB taxonomy): Bacteria > Bacillota > Clostridia > TANB77 > CAG-508 > CAG-452. Next base: position 32,216 of record CALXVD010000002.1, on the reverse strand, counting down.
CAGTGCTTACAGAAGACAGCATTGCACATCTTCGGAAAAGTAAAGAGACCAATAAGAGTAGTAGACCAATGGACATACCATTCTAGATTATATAGAGCAGCAGATTTTGTTGGAAGAAGTAAAAATCTAGAATTAATACAATTAAATTCATTTGGATGTGGAGTGGATGCAGTAACAACTGATCAGACACAAGAAATTTTGGAAAGTTATGATAAAATGTATACTCTAATAAAAATAGACGAAATAAGTAATTTAGGAGCAATAAAGATAAGAATAAGATCCCTTCTTGCTAGTATGAACAACAGATGTAATATAGAGCTAAACAAAGAAGGTAAATATGAAATAGAAAAAGAACAATTCACAAAGGACATGAGAAAAGACTATACTATATTAATACCTCAAATGGCTCCAATACATTTCGAATTATTTGAAGCAGCTTTAAATTCATCAGGATATAAAGTAAAAGTACTAAAAAAGTGTGATATGAATACAATAGAAACTGGACTTAAATATGTAAATAATGACGCTTGTTATCCCTCTATAATTACAACAGGACAATTAATAGAAGCGTTAAAATCAGGAGAATATGACACAAATAAAACAGCGCTTATGATTTCTCAAACAGGTGGAGGATGTAGAGCAACAAACTATATAGGATTTATAAGAAAAGCTCTAAAAGATGCAGGATTTAAAAATGTTCCTGTAATATCATTTAGTGTTGCTGGCTTAGAAAAGAATTCCGGATTTAAAATAACACTTCCACTTTTGAAAAAGATGGCAAAAGCATTAATATATGGTGATTTATTACAAAACTTATTACATAAAAATAGAGCATATGAAAAAAACAAAGGAGAAACAGATAGACTATATAATAAATGGATGACAAAATGTAAAAAATTATCTTGCAAATCTACTATAAAAGAATTTAACAAGAGTTTATATACAATAGTAGAAGATTTTGAAAAAATAGAATTAAACACAGATATAAAGAAACCAAAAGTAGGTATAGTAGGAGAAATTTTAATTAAGTATCATCCATACGGTAACAATTATGTAGTTGAAACATTAGAAAATGAAGGAGCAGAAGTATATATACCAGAATTAATGGGATTTATAAAATATATATTAAAAAATACACCTATTAGAAACAAACTATTAAAAACTTCTAAAATAAAAGCAAATGTATTTGAAACTCTTTTAGATTTTGTGGATATAGTAGAAAAAGACTATAAAAAAGCTTTGTCAAAATCAAAAAAAGGATATTTAGAACCATGTAATATTAACAAACTAGAAAAAGAAGTAAAAGAAATTTTATCTACTGGAAACCAAACAGGAGAAGGGTGGTTACTAACTGCTGAAATAATAGAATTTATAAAAGAAGGTATACTAAACATTATATGCTTGCAACCATTTGCTTGCCTTCCAAACCATGTTGTAGGAAAAGGCGTTATAAAAGCAATAAGAAATAAATATGAAAATGCAAATATTACTGCAGTCGATTATGATCCAGGAGCAAGTAATACTAACCAAGTAAATAGAATAAAATTATTTATAACAGTTGCAAAAGACAATTTAAAAGCCGAGCAAAAAAGAACGGTAATCTTAAACAAAGAAAATGAAATACATGATTTAGAAAAATTAATTGTGTAAATTGGAATTTAGAGGTTAGAGGTTAGATGTTAGAAATTAGAGATTAGAAATTAGAAATGTAGGGACGGCAATCTGCCGTCCGAAAAATAGAAAATTAATATAAATTTTTTAATAAAAAATTAAGATAAAGTTAATACAAAGTTAATATTTACATGATATATTCTTTTCGAAACAAAAGATAAGGGGGATGTAAAACTCCAATAAAGAAAGGAAAATAAAAAATGGAACTTGATAAAAATTTAATAAAATTTGACAAGGACTTATTTAAAGATAAAAACATTAAAGCTAAAGATGAAAATTTTGATAAACTTATGTTTATTTATTCATCAGGAATAAAAGAATTAGAAGTAAAAATAAATAATATGAAAGAGCAATTTAAATACTTTTATAATTACAACTTAATTAGTAATGTAACATCTAGAATAAAAAAACCAAATAGCATAATTAAAAAAATGAAAAAGAAAAACTATGAATTAACATATCAAGAAATGATAGAAAAAATAAATGATGTTGCAGGAATTAGGATAGTATGTCCTTTAAAACAAGATATATTTATTGTTAAAGAAATGGTAAAAAGCTTTCCTAATTGTGAAATAATAAAAGAAAAAGACTATATTACTAAACCAAAAAAGAGTGGTTATAGTAGTTATCATTTAATAGTAGAAGTACCAGTAAATATCGGACAAAACATTTTTCCTGTAAAAGTAGAAATACAAATTTGTACAATGGCGATGGATTTTTGGTCTAATTTAGAACATGAAGTAAAATATAAGCCAACAAAAAAACTATCTAATAAAGTATCAAAAGAATTAGTTACATGTGCTCAATTAGTTAATAAATTAGACGATAAGATGATGAAAATATACAATACATAAAAAAATAGAAAAAAATCTTGAAAAAGAAAAAATAATCATATATAATGTAAAAAAAATAAAGGGGGATATTATATGGAAGAAGAACCAAAAGTTAATTTCATTAGCAAAGCACTAGTATGGATAAAATCACACATTGCTATAACAGTAGCAATAGCAGTAGCACTTATAGTAGTTATTGTTTTAATATGCGTATTCGCAGGGGGAGGACCAAAAAGTGCTGTAAAAGGATTTATTAGCGGAATGAACAAGAAAAAAGCAGCTAAAGTTGTAGACAATATGGACTTTGCTGGATCATCAGCATGGTCATATACTTATGATATAGACGATTTTTCTGAAGATGATTACGATGAATTCATAGATAAATATGAGGATGTTGATAAAGATGAAATTAAAGAGCAAGAAGAAAGCTTAGAATCAACACTAGAAGATGGATTTGATGCGCTAGATGATGAATACAAATCATATAAGTTTAAAATAGAAGAATTTAAATCATCAGAAAAAATAGCAAAAGATTTATATGTTGTAGAAGCTAAAATAGCATTATCTGCTAAACCAGAAGATGAAGATACTGACGAGATAGATGAATCAGACATAATAACATTTATAGTTTATAAGGATAGAATTATAAATTCAGATATATTTTATGCATTCTAAATAAAATTAAAAAAAGCGTAAATGGTTTACATTTACGCTTTTTTAGTATATATTATATTAAGAAAACAGTAAAAATAATGTTGGGGCGACCATTGGTCGTCCAAAATCAATTATAATTATTACTGAGGTGTTATATGAAAGATTTTAACCAATTAAGAAAAACCTACAAAGAGTTTATTTATAAAAATTACAATGTAATAGAAAATGAAGAGAAAATAAAAATAGAATATCATTTTGAAATACCAGATCTTGAAGTGTTTAAACCTACAATAGAAATAGAAAGAAGAAACCTTAACTTTAAAGGTATAGATAATGATTTTGTAAAAAATTTGGTATTTAATATAGGAATGGTAGAATTAATTAGTTATTGGAAATGCGTGTGTCCTAAAAAAGTAATTATAGAATGTGGAGAATTAGAAGAAGAGCAAATAATATGGTTTAAAAAGCTATATTATTTAGGACTTGGAGAATATAGATACATAAATAATATAAACATTAGTTTAGAAGAAATGTTAGATATAGAATGCAAATGCAAAAATGAATGTAAATTAGATCCAAAATCTATAAAAGAAAACTTAAAAGGTGCTTTAATACCAATTGGTGGAGGAAAAGATTCATGTGTTACAGCAGAGCTTTTAAAAGACCAAAAAGAAGACAATTTATGCTTAATAGTAGGAGGAAAAGAACCTTCCATAAAATGTGCCGAAATTGCAGGCTATAAGGATAAAATAGTATATGTAAAAAGAACAATAGATAAAAACTTATTAGAATTAAATAAAAAAGGTTTTCTAAATGGTCACACACCTTTTTCAGCAATGCTTGCATTTTTATCATATTTAATAGCATATTTATGCGGTAAAAAATATGTTACACTTTCAAACGAATCAAGTGCAAATGAAAGTAATGTAGAAGGGGAAAAAATAAATCATCAATACTCAAAAAGTTTTGAATTTGAACAAGATTTTAGAGAATATGCAAATAAATATTTAAAAGCAGATGTAGAATATTTTAGTATGCTAAGGCCCCTAAATGAACTTCAAATTGCAATGTTATTTTCTAAAAACGAAAAATACCACAGAATATTTAGAAGCTGTAATGTAGGAAGCAAAACTATTCCATGGGAATGGTGCTGCAATTGCCCTAAATGTTTATTTGTATTTACAATTTTAAGCCCTTTCCTATACAAAAATAAACTTGTAGAAATCTTTGGTGAGGATTTATTTGAGAAAAAAGATTTATTAAATACATTTATAGAACTATGTGGATATGGCAAAACAAAGCCATTTGAATGTGTTCGGAACATTTGAGGAAGTAAATTTTGCAATTTCTAAAACAATAAAAAAATTAGAAAATACACAAAGTAAATTACCATACTTATTAAATTACTATAAGCAAAACTATAACTTATTAGATACAAAAATAGATTTAACTAAAAAATATAATGAAGAAAATAATTTGCCACAAAAATTTGACAATATTTTAAGAAAGGCGATAATAGATGATTGAAGAAATAGTAAAATCTTTAAGAAATAAAAAAATAGCAATACTAGGTTTTGGATTAGAAGGAAAATCAACATATAATTTTATTAGAAAATATTTACCTAAAATACATATAGATATACTTTTTAAAACATGGGGAGATAATTTGTCATCTGATATAAAAGATGAATACGCAGATTTTATAGTGGGTGAAAATTATTTAGAGAACTTAGAAAAATATGATTTAATAATTAAGTCTCCAGGAATATCATTTAAAGATATAGATATTACAAATTTTAAAGACAAAATAACATCACAGTTAGAACTTTTTTTAGAGCATAACAAATCACTTACAATAGGCATAACAGGAACCAAAGGAAAAAGCACAACAAGCTCGCTTATTTATAAAATATTAAAAGATCAAGGAAAAGATGTAGAGCTACTTGGAAATATAGGAGTTCCAATATTTGATGAAATAGATAAAATAAAAGAAAATACTATATCAGTACTAGAACTTTCATCACACGCATTACAATATGTAAAAAAATCTCCAAACATTTCAATATTATTAAACTTATACGAAGAGCATCTTGACCATTATAAATCTTTTAAAGAATATGGTGATGCAAAATTTAATATATTTAAATTCCAAAACAAAGATGATATAGCTATTTTTAATTTAGATAATGAAGAAATAAGAAACAAAAATTATAATTTTAAGACAACAGACTACGAAATAACAATGCAAGATAAAATTAATGTATTAACAAAAAATACTGTATATTTAAAAGATGATTTTGTTTATTATAATAATCAAAAAATATATAATATAAACCAAAAAAGAAAATTGAAAGGAAACCATAACTTAAATGATATAATGTTTGTCCTTGCTACAAGCAATATATTAAAATTAGACTTGCAAGAAACTATAAAATCAATTAGTGAATTTAACCCATTAGAGCATAGATTAGAATATGTAGGGGCTTTTGATGGAGTAGAATATTATAATGATTCAATAGCAACAATTCCAGAAGCAACAATAGAGTCTATAAAAGCATTAGAAAAAGTAAACACTTTAATTGTTGGTGGAAATGACAGGGGAGTTAGCCAAGAAAAACTAATAAATTTTTTGCTTGAGAGTAAAATAGAAAATATAATATGTTTGCCCAAAACAGGAAGATACATATATGAAGGATTAAAACAATCCAATAAAAATTTAATAAATGTTACAAATATGGAAGAAGCAGTAATTTATGCAAAAGAAGTAACAAAAAAAGAAACAATATGTTTGCTCTCACCAGCAGCATCTAGTTATGGATATTTTAAAAATTTTAAAGAACGTGGAAACACTTTTAAATATTATGTAGCTAAAGAGGTATAGTATGGAAAATGAATTTTCTAGAACAGAAATGTTAATAGGAAAAGAAGGAATAAAAAAATTAAGTAAAGCAAAGGTAGCTATTTTTGGAATAGGTGGAGTAGGTTCATTTGTTGCAGAAGGGCTTGCAAGAAGCGGAATAGGAAACTTTGTTTTAGTAGATAACGACAAAGTATCTATTACAAATATAAACAGACAAATTATTGCGACTACTAAAACTGTAGGTGAATATAAAGTAGATTTAATGAAAGAAAGGATATTAGAAATAAATCCACACGCAAAAGTAGATACATACAATGTATTTTATATGCCAGAATGCGAAGAAAAGATTTTAGATGATACAGTAGATTACATAGTAGACGCAGTAGATACAGTAACTGCTAAAATATATTTGGTAGAACAAGCAAACAGTTTAAATATTCCCATAATTTCAAGCATGGGAACAGGAAATAAATTAGATCCAACAAAATTTGAAGTAACAGACATTTATAAAACAAGTGTATGTCCACTTGCAAAAGTGATGAGAAAAGAATTAAAAGAACGAAACATAAAAAAATTAAAAGTAGTGTATTCTAAAGAAGAACCTATAAAACCATATATAGAAGAAACAAACAAAAAGAAAGTTCCTCGGAAGCATTTCATTTGTGCCATCAGTAGCAGGTTTAATTATAGCAGGGGAAGTAATAAAAGATATATTAAAAAAATAGACAATTGAGAACAAAACCTCTTTTGTCTATTTTGTTAAAAAATTTTTTTCTACATATAATTTATTTGCAAACGATAAAGTTACATTCTTTAAAATATATCTTTGCTCTGTCATTTCTTCTTCATCAATATATTCCTCTTTATCAAAAACGGTATGAATAGACTTTTCTAAAGCTATACAGAATTTATTGTAAGAAATTTCAATACTAGAAGTTTCAAGAGCAAGCTTAATTAAAGCATTAATGTCATTAATACTATATATTTGTTTCAAAATACATATTACTATTAAACGAGCTATGTGAGGTTTATTATATTTTTTATTTACAGGTGCAACAAGTATGCCGGTGTTTTACATAGTTATTAATCATAGTTTTAGTTATAATTTTATCTTCCTTTGAATTAACCAAGTCCTTTAAATAATCTTCTAAAATTGTAACAACTTGATCTAAATATAAATCTATATTAGGGAGTTCTTCCCATCTAGGAATATGTATATCAAAAGAATTGTTTTCCATTTAATTAACCTCCAATAATGCAATTTATTTGATAAATTTCTAATTATTAAAATAAATTAATTTTTAAGTTCGCTCCCAGAGATTTATTTATATTTTTCTCACGCGCCCCAACTGCACGGAGACTGTAATAAAATTTGCTATGCGCAAATTTATATAACATTCTCCAGCTTGTCGGTCCCCACCCGTAACCCGCTCGAAAAATATAAATGGAAATCTCTTCGCGCTACTCTACAATTTAAAATCATCAATTTAATGAAAATTTTAATTTTCATTAAAGGGTTAAAATATAAAAATATTAATTTTGACAAATAATGGTCCGACAGCCCATTGAGGCGGGGGAATACCCGCGTATGCCTTGGAGGACATTATTTTCAAAATTCATATTTTATATTTATCCTAATAATTAGAAATTTTTGCAATTAATTTAATAATACAAATTACAATTTTATACTATTTTATCATTTTAAAAGAATATAGTCAACTTATTGACATATTATTAAGTATGTGGTAATCTAGTATTCGATACCAGATAATTTAAGGAGGAACAAATGAAAACAAAAAACGAAAACAGCAAAAAAATTGCTAAAAATTTAAGGGATATAATTAACAATACAGTAAGTTTATACCCAAACAATATTGCATTTAAAATTAAAGAAAAAGAAGGAAAAAAAGTAACATATAAAGATATTACATACAAAGAATTACAAGAGCAAATAAACAGATTAGGTACCTCTCTTATAAATTTAGGACTAAAAGGAAAAAGAGTTGCAATAATTGCTAAAAACAGATATGAATGGGCTCTTACATACATTACTGTGCTAAATGGTGTAGGAATAACAGTTCCATTAGACAAAGGACTAAAAGAAGAAGAAATAATATCTTGTTTAGTTAGAAGTAAAGCAGATAGCATAGTATTCGAAAAAGAATATTTAGAAATAATGAAAAAAGCAAAAGAAAACAAAGAAATACAAATTAAAGAATATATATGTATGGATGATATTGAAGAAGAAGGCATAAAGAAATTTTCTGATTTAATAAAAGACGGTAAAAAACTTCTAAAAGAAGGAAACAAAGAATATTTAGAAGCAAAAATTGATGAAGAAAAAATGGCAACAATAATATTCACATCTGGAACAACATCAATGTCAAAAGCAGTTATGTTATCACATAAAAATATAACATCAAACATTAATGATATAAACAAAGTAGAAAAAATATATAATACTGATGTAAATATGGCATTTTTACCATTCCACCATACATTTGGATCTACAGGTTTACTTGTATTTCTTGCGAATGGAGCAACAAATGTATTTTGCGACGGATTAAGATATATACAAAGCAACCTTAAAGAATACAAAGTTTCAGTATTTGTTTGCGTACCATTACTATTAGAAGCAATGTATAAAAAAATAATGGCAGAAGTAGAAAAACAAGGAAAAACAAAAGTAATAAAAATAGGAACAAAAATAAGCAATTTCTTATTAAAACTAGGAATTGATATAAGAAGAAAACTATTCAAACAAATCCTTGACAATTTAGGCGGAAATATAAGATTTGTAATAAGTGGTGCATCAGGTATAGATAAAAAAGTAGCGAAAGGTTTTAATAACTTTGGAATTCTAACAGTACAAGGATATGGTCTAACAGAAACATCTCCAGTACTTACCGCAGAAACAGAAGAAAAAATGAGATTAGGATCATGCGGAGTATCAATGCCTAGTGTAGAAATGAAAGTAGATAGCCCAAATGAAGAAGGAATAGGAGAACTTATTGCAAAAGGTCCAAACGTAATGCTAGGATATTACGAAAATAAAGAAGCAACAGATGAAGTGCTAAAAGATGGGTGGTTCCATACAGGAGATTTAGGATATATTGATAAAGATGGCTTTGTATTTATAACAGGTAGAAAGAAAAATGTAATAGTATTAAAAAACGGCAAAAACATATATCCAGAAGAATTAGAATTACTAATAAACAATTTAAGTTATGTTGCAGAAAGCATGGTATATGGAAAACCAAAAGACGACGATTTACTATTATCAGTAAAAATAGTATATAACGAAGAATACGTAAAAGAAAAATATCCAGATATATCAGAAGAAGAATTAAAAGAAATAATTTGGAATGATATAAAAGAAATAAACAAGAAATTACCAAACTACAAACACATAAAAAATCTAGTAGTAACAAACGAACCAATGATAAAAACAACAACCGCAAAAATTAAAAGATTTGAAGAAGCAAAAAATCTTTAAAAAAGATAAAAATATTGCAAACGTTGTAGGGGCGATTTTAATCGCCCGCTCTTCGAAGCAATTACTTAAAATAAAATATAATCTGTTAAAAACATAAATTTATTCAGCTCCTCGGCTCAATACGTGTTTTAGCAATTCTAGCGTAAAATTTAAGCGAGGCCTCTCGGTATCCCGCTTCCTCCTTCAATTTTCCTTAAGAATTGCACAAACACTCCAATCACATTCGTCGCTTCTTAAATTGATGTGTTTTAACAGATTTATAATATTTTGAATTAAACATTACAAATTTTAACAATAGCGAAATATAAAAAAAGATTGCAAAAAACAATATAAAGATATAAAATGCATATGTAAATAAAAACATATGCATTGTTTTTATGCATAAAGGTAATAATTATATAAAGGAGTTGATAAAATGGCTGAAAGAATAGTTTTAAACGAAACATCATATTTTGGAAAAGGAGCAAGAGAAGTTCTTGCAGAAGAAATAAAGAAAAGAGGATTTAAAAAAGTATTTTTAGTATCTGACAAATCTTTAATTGGTGCAGGTGTAACTGCAAAAGTAGAAGATGTATTAAAAAACGCAGCAATCGATTACACTTTATATTCAGAAATAAAACCAAATCCTACAATTAAAAATGTAACAGATGGTGTTACAGCTTGCAAAGAATCAGGAGCAGACCTAATTGTTGCAGTAGGTGGAGGATCAAGTATAGACACAGCAAAAGGTATTTCAATTGTTATGACAAATCCATCAAGAAGCGATATAAAATCTTTAAATGGAGCATCTAACACAGAAAATAGAGGAATGCCAATTATAGCATTACCAACAACTGCTGGAACAGCTGCAGAAGTTACAATAAACTATGTAATAACAGACGAAGAAAGAGAAATAAAAATGGTATGTGTAGACCCTAATGATATCCCAATTTTAGCAATAATAGACTCAGAGTTAATGGCATCAATGCCAAAATCACTTGCAGCAGCAACAGGTATGGATGCATTGACACATGCAGTAGAAGGATACATCACAAAAGCTGCAAACGATATGTCAGATATGTTCCATATAAAGGCAATACAAATGATATTTAAATATCTACCAGCGGCAGTAAACGAAAAAGATGAAGTAGCAATAGAAAAAATGGGAATGGCACAATATATAGCAGGAATGGGATTCTCAAATGTAGGACTTGGAATTGTACACTCTATGGCACACCAATTAGGTGCTGTGTACGACACACCACACGGAATTGCAAATGCAATATTGCTTCCAACAGTTATGAGATTTAATGGAGAAGTATGTTATGAAAGATTTAGAGATATATTAAAAGCTTTAGATATCGATGCAAGCACATTTAGCAAAGAAGAAGTAATAGATACTTTTGTTGGTAAAATAAAAGAACTATCAGAAAAAGTTGGAATAACACAAACAGTATCTGATGTAGGTGGAAAAGAAGAAGATTTAAGTATGCTTGCAGAAAAAGCAATGGAAGATCCATGTAAACCAGGAAACCCAAGAGAAGTAAGTAAAGAAGACTTTGTAAGATTATATAAAGAAGCAATGTAGAAAGGGAGAAAAAAGATGAATTATAAAGATGCAGTTACATTTATAAAAGAGAAAATTGGAGACAAAAAGCCAGAAACAGCAATTGTTCTTGGATCGGGACTTGGAGTTTTAAAAGAGGAAATAGAAGAAAAAATAGTTTTAAATTATAAAGATATACCAAATTTTCCTATATCAACAGTAGAAGGACACGCAGGCGAACTAATTATAGGAAAGTTATCAGGAAAAGAAATAATTGCAATGAATGGTAGATTCCACTACTATGAAGGATATGACATAAAACAAACAGTATTTCCAATTAGAGTATTTTCACTATTAGGAATTAAAAAAATTATTCTTACAAATGCAGCAGGAGGAGTAAATTTAAGCTACAAACCAGGAGACTTTATGGTAGTAAATGACCACTTAAGCTTTTTTGCAGAATCTGTATTAAGAGGAAAAAATGAAGATGAATTTGGCGTAAGATTTCCAGATATGTCAGAAGTTTACGACAAAGAAGAAATAAAAAAGATGAAGGAAATTATAAAAAAACATACAGGCACTGCAATAGAAGGTGTATATGCATATATGAAAGGACCATCTTTTGAAACACCTGCAGAAATAAGAGCTTTAAGAACATTAGGTGCAGATGCAGTTCGGAATGTCCACAGTTCCAGAGGCAGTAGTTGCAAAACATTCAGGAATAAAAGTTGTTGCAGTTTCGTGCATTACAAATATGGCAGCAGGTGTAACAAATAACAAATTATCACACGAGGAAGTAAATGAAACAGCAGATAGAGTAAAAAATCAATTTAAAGAAATTATAAAAGACTATTTAAAATAAAGAAGAGATAATCATTGTTCAAAAGGGCGCCTCAGATAAGAGGTGCTCTTTTTAAATAAATAGTTAATGTATTCAAACACTATACCATATTAAGTGTGGGAGGCGCCGCTCACGGCGACCCGCCCATCGAAGGAATTACTAAAATCAAGATATAAAATATTTAAAAAATTTGAAAAAATTAGCACTCTCCTATTGACATTGCTAAAATAAGTGATATAATACATAATGTAAAAAGTAAAAGATATCTTTTATAAAATTAAATATGTGCTACCGCAAATGGTGTCAACACATAAAAATGAAAGGAAGTAGATTTATATGATGATGATACCAAGAAGAAACGATTTTGATTTATTTGATGATATGTTTAGAGACCCATTCTTTACAAACAATGAAAGCAAAGTGATGAAAACAGATATAAAAGAGCACAAAGACAAATACGTAATAGATATTGATTTACCAGGATACAAAAAAGAAGATATTAAACTTAGCGTAGACGATGGATATTTAACAGTACATGCATCAATGGATTCAGAAAATGAAGAGAAAGAAAAAGGAAAATATGTACGTAGAGAAAGATATATGGGTTCATGCTCAAGAAGTTTCTATGTAGGAGATGCAGTAAAGAGTGAAGACATAAAAGCATCTTTCAAAAACGGAACATTAAAAGTAGAAGTTCCAAAGAAAGAAGACAAAAAAGAATTACCAGAAACAAAATACATTCAAATAGAAGACTAATTTTGTAGGCGAGGTTTTATACTCGCCTTTTAATATGTATTCATATTTCCCCTAAAATAAGAATAAAATTTAATAATCTTATTTTAGGGGGATTTTTATGTTTTATGTAACAAATAAAGATAAAATAATATCAGTTGCAATTGCTTTAAGCACAGTACTAGTACTTTTTCTGCTTGCGACAGTATTTAAGCCAAACACATTAAATAATGCAGTAGAAACTTCTGCTGGTATATCTAAATTACTTCCAGTTTATTCAGTAGATACAGAAGAAAACAAAGTAGCACTTACAATAAATTGTGCATGGAATGCAGATGATATAGATTTAATATTAGAAACGCTTTCTAATAATCAGGTAAAAGCAACATTTTTTATTGTAGGAGACTGGGCAGCAAAATTTCCAGACGCAGTAAAGAAAATATATGAAAGCGGAAACGAAATTGCAAACCATTCAGAAACACATGCACATGTAAACAATTTAACCTATGAAAAAAATGTAGAAGAAATAACAAAATGTTCAGATAGGTTAAAGCAAATAACAGGAGTAGAAACTAGTTTGTACAGAGGACCGTATGGAGAATATAACGATACAGTAGTAAAAGCAGCAGAAGCAAATAATCATATAATGGTGCAATGGAATATAGATACATTAGATTATAATGGTTTAACAGCAGAGGCAATGTGGGAAAGAATAGAGAGTAAATTAGATAAAGGAAGCATAATTCTAATGCACAACGGAACAGAAAATACAGCACTTGCATTAGACAGCATTATAAAAAATATAAAAGAAAAAGGATACCAGCCAGTAACAGTATCAGAATTAATATATAAAGATAATTATACAATTGATAATAACGGAATTCAGCACAAAAACTAAAATTTTGTAATATTTATCTTGTCCTTGAATAAAATTTATTAGTAATGTACAAAGGAGAGATATATATGTGGCATACGTTATCAATAGGAGAAGTTGTAAGTAAGTTAAGGACTGATTTAAACATAGGACTAAGCGAAAAACAAGCATCCGAAATTAGAAATAAAGTAGGGGAAAACAAATTATCAGAAAGTAAAAAAGAAAGTATTTTTACAAAATTTATAAGGCAATTCAATGACTTTATGATAATAATATTAATAATAGCAGCACTTGTTTCTGCAATTATGTCTTATATTCAAGGAACAAGCGACTACTTAGATTCTATAATAATAGTATTTATTGTGGTTTTAAATGCAATAATGGGCGTAATTCAAGAAGCAAAAGCAGAAAAATCTTTAGAAGCATTAAAAAAGATGGCTGCACCAACCGCTAAAGTAAAAAGAGATGGAAAAATTTTAACTGTTCCAAGTAGTGAGCTCGTACCAGGAGATTATATAATAATTGAAACTGGCTCATATATTCCTGCAGATAGTAGACTTATAAAATCATATAATTTAAAAGTAGAAGAATCTGCCTTAACTGGTGAAACTGTACCTGTTTTAAAAGACGAAAAAGTAAACCTAAAAGAAAATACTCCAATAGGAGATATGCTAAACATGGTATTTGCAACAACAATAGTAGTATCTCGGACATGCAGAAGCAATAGTAACAGATACAGGTATGAATACAAAAGTAGGCAAAATTGCAACAATGATATTATCAGATGAATCACCGGAAACCCCACTTCAAAGAAAACTTGGAGAAGTTGGAAAAAAGCTTGGTCTTGCAGCACTTGGAATATGTTTACTTATATTTATTATTGGATTATTTAAAAGAATCCCTGCAACAGAAATGTTTATGACATCTGTTGGACTTGCAGTTGCAGCAATACCAGAAGGGCTACCAGCAATAGTTACAATAATGCTTTCTATTGGTGTTACAAAAATGGCTAAAAGAAACAGTATAATTAGAAAATTACCAGCAGTAGAAACGCTTGGCAGTTCGTCTGTAATATGCTCAGATAAAACAGGAACACTAACACAAAATAAAATGAAAGTAGTAGAAGTTCAAAGTATAAATAATTCCGAAAGAAGCAAAAGGCAAATTTTAAAACTTGCATCTATGTGTACAGATTGCAGTATTACTGCCAAAGATGGCAAACTATTTGCAGAAGGCGAGCCAACAGAAATGGCACTTGTAAATGCTGCTTTAGAAATTGGAGAAAATAAAGAAGAGATATATAGGGAAGAAAAACGTATAAATGATATACCATTTGATTCAGAAAGAAAGCTTATGACAACAATACATAAAATAGGAAACAAATATAAAATTATAACAAAGGGAGCACCAGATGTATTATTAAAAAGATGTAGTAAAATATATGATAATGGTAAAATAGAAAATTTAAGCAGTCAAATAAGAACATCAATTATATCTAAGAACGAAAATATGGCAAAGCAAGCCTTAAGAGTAATTGCAGTAGCATATTTAGAATTAGATAAGTTATCAAGCAATATAAATACTAATATAGAAAACAATTTGATTTTTGTAGGTTTAATTGGAATGATAGATCCACCAAGAGAAGGAGTAAAAGAAGCGGTTGCAACATGTAGAAGAGCAGGAATAAAAACAGTAATGATTACAGGTGATCATATAATAACTGCAAAAGCAATTGCAAAAGAATTAGGAATTTTAAAACTAGGAGATTATGCAATAACTGGAGAAGAGTTAGACAAAATTCCTCAAAAAGATTTAGAAAAAAATATTATGAATTACTCTGTATTTGCAAGAGTTTCACCAGAACACAAAGTAAGAATTGTAAAAGCATTTCAAGCAAAACGGAAATGTAGTTGCAATGACAGGAGACCGGAGTAAATGACGCACCAGCATTAAAAAATGCAGATATAGGTGTGTCTATGGGAAAACGGAGGAACAGATGTTGCAAAAAATGCATCAGACATGATACTTACAGATGATAACTTCGTTACAATTGTGGAAGCGGTAAAAACTGGAAGGCATATTTATGAAAATATAAAAAAAGCAATACATTTTTTAATTGCAACAAATGTTGGAGAAATTGTTGCAATATTTGTGGGATTATTGCTAGGACTTGAAACACCACTTTTAGCAATACAACTTTTATGGATAAATCTTGTTACAGATTCATTTCCTGCAATAGCATTGGGATTAGAACCGATGGATAAGGAAATAATGAATAGAAAGCCAAAAGATGCTAAAAAAAGTCTTTTTGCAGATGGGTTATGGGGCAAGATATTTGTTGAAGGTACAATGATAGGAGCACTTACCCTATTTGCATTTAGTTTAGGAAATAACCTTTATGGCTTAGAAGTAGGAAGAACAATGGCATTTATATCTTTAAGCATGTTAGAACTAATACACAGCTTTAACATTAGAAGCGAAAAATCAATATTTAAAATAGGATTATTTAAAAATATGTATTTAATAGGAGCAGTTATGCTTGGAGTAGTATTACAAATTACAGTAGTAGTAATTCCTCAAATAGCAAAAATATTTAATGTAGTACCACTAAACAGCACACAATGGCTATATACAATAGGAATATCAATACTTCCGATAGTTATTGTAGAATTACAGAAAAAATTAAACGAAATTAAATTTGGCAAAGTTATTTATAAAACAGAGGCAAGATAAAAAAACAGGGAAAAAGGGGTCAGACCCCATTTTCCCTGTTTTTTTTCTTAAAATTTATGTTTACAAGAACCTAAATTTTGTGTATAATCTATATTGGTGGTAAGAGTGTCGAAAAATAGATGGAAAAATGAAGATGCATTAGTTACAGCATTTGACGGATATGAAGATATATTACAAAATGTAATATTGCAAAGAAGTAAATATCTAAAAAGAGCTGAAGCAAAACCTATGGCAAAAGTTAAAGATCCGGGAGAATCACATTTATCAACAAGAGGTATGCATATGTTGCAAGCTGCAAGTGAAGGAAAGAAAATAGCAAGGAGATTAGGCTTAAATGAAACTGTAGTTTACATTGGAATGATGATGCATGATTCTGGTCATACCTTTGGTGGGCATGAAGGTGAGCAAACAATGAATATAATAGGAGAACTATTGAAATCTGGATATTTCCACCACAATGCCAAAGGAATAGATGTTATTTTAGGTGAAGACCTAATAGGAAAATTTATCGAAGATATACCAGGAGCAAAAGAAGATAGTAATTTAAGAAAAAAATTGGAAAACGATGTGTGGTATTTCTTAGATATAGTAGTTGGACACGATGGAGAATCAACCAATAAAGATAATAAAGAGCATTCAAAAACTAGTAAAAAATATGGTAGCATAAAAGAAGCCGTGCTTGACAAAACAAGTACAGCAAATAGAAAAAATATATATAAATGCCAAGCAGAAACGTTAGAAACGCAAATATCTAAACCAACAGATGTTATTTCATATATAAAAACAGATACTTTAGATGGATTTTCTCAAGGCATAATAAAAAAATTTAGTGATGATTATTTAGAACTTATTGGAGAATTGCTTTGTGAAAGCAACGAAAAAACACAAGAAATAAAAGCAAATATTGAGGCGCAAACAAGCAAAGAGCAAAAAAGAAATTTGCTTAAACAAGTAAGAGAGCAAAGAATAAAGAATGCACTTAGAATAATAGATGGAATAAAAAGAGAAGAGTTAAACGAAACAAGGCAAGAATCATTTGCAAATTATGAAGAAGAAATTGTAAAAGTTGTTGATGGAATATTAGAACACGCACAAGAAAATGGTATTAATATATACAACTTAAACGAAAATGATAAAGAAAAATTAAACCAAGTAGCAAGCATAGCAATGGAAAGATATAAACTTTCAAAACAAGCAAAAGGTGTAGACAAAAACACAATAGCTTCTGAAGTAAATAAAATAAGTGACTATACACAAAAAATGATTAAAACAAGAAAAAGAGTAGTCGAAAAAGTTATGAAAATGCTGCAAGAAGGCTTAGAAAATGACTATGTAGAAACGACATTACAAAGATGGAGTGAAATTGAAGCAAATAAAAATTTAACACCAGAAGAAAGATATGAAAAGAAAAAACAAACAATGGGCTTTTCCGATAAAGTAACAGGTATTTTATATGGCACAAAAAATAGAATTGGCTTAAAACAAATAAATTACCTAGATAATGTTCAATATACTAAAAAAGAATATCAAACTAAAAGTCTTCCTAAAGCTGTTTTTAAATTAGTACAGCAATGTTCTAAAGCACTTGTAAAAACAGGTGCAATAAGAGATAAGTTCTATGATAAAGGAGTTTTAAGTGCAATTGAAAGCGAAGAAGTAAAAAGAGCAATGAAAGTGCCTGAAAGAGATGAAGCAGAGTACGATAAATATAAACAAGGCATAGGAATAAAAGAACCAGGAAAGATAATAAGACCAAGAATTTTAAAACCTAATTCTAAATTTATAAATAAATTTAAAAGAAAATCTGTACATAGAAAAAAATTATATAGGGATATATTTAGATTTACACAAAGGCAAGAGCAAAGGTTTGCAAAAAGTTGCGAAGATGTGTATTATGCAATACCATATACAATCAGAAGCCTAATGAAAAAAGCCCTAGATGATAATTATGAGGGAAATTCATATTTACCAGAAGAAGAGCAAAGAGAATTAACTGGAGTAAAAAAAGAATTATCACAAAGGTTCGGCACAAAAACAGATATTTCAAAAGATGAGTTAGAAGAATATATAAATGAAAAAATAGAATTAGAAAGAGCAAATTTACAGCAGAAAGTTGCAAAAGAAATTGCAATAAAATATATTGCAGGTATGACAGATACTGGAATAACAGATATTTTAATAAAAACAGGGAATTTATCAAAAAGAAAGTTAGCAAAAGAGAATAAATTAAATAAAAATGGAAATAAAAATGTACGAAAGTTATCAGAAGACTTATCAAGGGAAGAAAAATAACAAAGTATTGCAAAAGTACAAAATATTATGTATAATATACACGGATATTTGTTTAATATTACAATAATATTATTTATATATTACAATTATATTATTTCTATTGACATATTGATAAAATGAAATAAAATATCTATAATAAAAGGGAATATGGCATTATGAGGGTTATTAGTGGATCGGCAAGAGGCAAAAAGCTAAATTCTTTAGAAGGGCTAGAGACTAGACCTACTTTAGATAGAGTAAAAGAAGCTCTATTTAATATTATACAATTTGATTTAAAAGAAGCAGTTATATTAGACTTGTTTTCAGGAAGTGGAGCATTAGCAATAGAAGCATTAAGCAGAGGTGCAAAAAATGCTGTGCTTTGCGATAAATCTCAAAAAGCAGTACAAGTAATAAATGAAAATCTAATTAATACTAGGCTTAAAAGTAAAGCAAATGTAATAAACAAAGATTATACTATAGCTTTAAATAAATTAAAAAAAGAAAATATAAAATTTGATATTGTTTTTTTAGATCCACCTTATAAAACAGATTTTGCATTAAAATCATTAGAATTTATAATAGAAAATAATTTATTAAATGAAAATGGACTTATAATTATTGAAACAAACGATAAAAATAAAATAGAAGAGCTAAAAAAATATAAAGATATAAGTGTAGTAGATACTAGAAAATATGGAAGCGTGCTTATCATATTTATTCGAAAGGGGTAAAACAATGGAAATTTTCACATTATTAGAAACTTTAGAAGATATTATGGAAAGAAGTAAGAATGTACCGTTTACAGAAAAAGGCATAGTAGATAAAGAAGAAATATTAGAAATAATAAAAGAAATAAGATTAAAACTTCCAGACGAACTAAAACAAGCAAAATGGGTAAAAGAAGAAAGAGCACGTATCCTAGAAGAAGCTCAAAGAGAAGCAGATGGAATAGTTAAAGAAGCAGAAAATAGAATTATTGCTATGATAGACGAACACGAAATTACAAGAAAAGCTTATGAACAAAAAGCAGAAATTATAGAAACAGCAAACGAAATGTCAAGAGAAATTTCTAAAGGAACAAAAGATTATGCAGATGGAATATTAGCTAATTTAGAAACAGCTATAAATAATGTAAGCGTAACTCTAAACGAAGCTATAAAAACAATAGAAAACAACAGAAAAGAACTTAAATAAATAAAGGAAGTCAGAAATTAAAACGGAAGTCAGAAATTAATTAAGATTTCCTTAAATTTCTGGCTTTTATTTTTAATATAGGAAGTGTAAGGAGAATAAAATGCCAAGAGGAAAAAGAGCCAAAAAGAAAAATAAAAACATATTAGACTTACAAGTAGTATCATTAATAGTAATAAGTATACTTTTAGCAATATTAATATATATGCAATCAGGATATATTGGTGAAACATTAAGTCCAATATTAGGTGGAATAATGGGATGGATAAAATACATAATTCCAGTTGGTACATTAGCAATTGCTATTTTTTTGGCATGCAACGAAGATAAAGAAAACTTTATGACCAAAATATTACAATACGCAACTCTTTTATTATGTATTACAACTATTATGACAGTAATACAAGTATCACAAGGAAAGCTAAATATAGATAGTGGCTTTGAGGCAGCAGTTGAAGAGGCATATGAGCAAGGAACAAGAAATATTGGCGGTGGAGCAGTAGGTGCAATTTGTGCAATTGCTTTAATAGACTTAGTAGGAAAAACAGGAACAATTGTAATAGCACTAGGAGTTGCAATAATTGTATCTATCTTTTTATTTGGAATTAAACCAGCCGAACTTTTAAAAGAATATATAGAAAATAGAAACGAAAAGAAAAAAGAAATGAAAGCTGAAAAGTTAGAACAAAGAAAGTTAAAAATAGATAGAGAACAGGTAGAAAAAGAACCTAAGAAGAAAAAAGATAAAGAAAAACCTGTAAATGATATAATTACAGAAGACCAAATTAATATAAAAATTGCAAATGATGAGCAAGAAAGCTTGTTTAAAAAAGAAGAAGAAACAAAAGAAGATAAGTCAAAAGAAGTTTTAGTTTTAGAACATGCACTAACAGTCGAAGATGAAAATTATGAATTTCCACCAATTGACTTTTTAAAGTCTGGAAAAGCAACAACAAAATTAGGCAAAAAAGCAGTTACAGATACAGCAAATAAATTACAAAAAACATTATATAGCTTTGGAGTTTCTGCAAAAGTAGAAAATGTTTCTGTTGGACCTGCCATAACAAGATATGAGCTAAAGCCAGCAGAGGGAGTTAGAGTTAGTAAAATTGCAAATTTAGCAGATGATATAGCACTTAGCCTTGCTGCTGAAACAATAAGAATAGAGGCACCAATTCCAGGAAAGCAAGCAGTAGGAATCGAAATTCCAAACAAAGAAAAAGAAATAGTACATTTAAGAGATATAATAGATAATCAAGCATTTAAAAAAGCAAAATCTAAATTATCATTTGCACTTGGAAAAGACGCAGCAGGAGAACCAGTAGTTACAGATATAGCAAAAATGCCACACGTACTTATTGCTGGAAGTACAGGCTCACGGAAAGAGTGTTTGTATAAATACTTTAATAACAAGTATAATATATAAAGCAAAGCCAAGTGAAGTAAAGCTTGTAATGGTAGATCCAAAAGTTGTAGAGCTTTCTGTATATAATGGTATACCACATTTGTTAATACCAGTTGTAACAGATGCAAAAAAAGCAGCAGGAGCGCTTGCTTGGGCAGTTCAGGAAATGGTAAATAGATATAATTTATTTGCAGAAAAAAATGTAAGAGATATAGCAGGGTATAACGAAGCACTAGAAAAGGAAGGAGCAGAAGGAAAACTTCCTCAAATAGTAATAATTATAGATGAGCTTGCAGATTTAATGATGGTTGCCAAAAATGACGTTGAAGATGCAATATGTAGATTAGCACAAATGGCAAGAGCAGCGGGAATGCACTTAGTTATTGCAACACAAAGACCTTCTGTAGATGTAATAACAGGTATAATTAAAGCAAATATCGCAAGCAGAATATCTTTTGCAGTAACATCACAAGTGGATTCAAGAACAATATTAGATTCAGCAGGAGCAGAAAAATTGCTAGGAAAAGGTGACATGCTATTTTTCCCAACTGGAGTTTTAAAACCAATAAGAGTTCAAGGAGCATTTATTTCTGACAGTGAAGTTGAAGAAATAGTAGACTTTTTAAAGAAAAATGGCGGAGCTACATATAGTGAAGACGTATTGGAAAAAATAGAAAAAGCAAATTCCACAGATAAAGAATTAGATGAGCAAGATGAGGATGAAGTTGATCCATTTTTAATGGATGCAATAGATACAGTAGTAGATTTAGGGCAAGCTTCAGCATCTTTTATACAAAGAAGATTTAAAGTAGGATATGCAAGAGCAGGAAGAATAATAGATCAAATGGAAGCAAGAGGAATAATTTCAGGGTACGAGGGAAGTAAACCAAGACAAGTGCTTGTTTCCAAAGAACAATGGCAGGAATTAAAAACCGCAAAACCAATGCAAGATTCTCAAGAATAAAATAATATGTACGAAAGAAGGGTAGATTTTGAACAAAGAAGATTTTTTATCTAAATTAAACTTAAAAGATTATAATAATCAATTAGAAAAAATATTAGAAGAGAAATCTTTTTCAGAAGGTACAAAAAATATCCTTCTTAATATTTTGTACAAAATTGAAATTGCCTATGACGATTACAGCAAGGTAAAAGTGGAGGCAAAACTAAAAAAAGATTTTTTAGAAGAAATATTAGATATAATAAAAAATGGTTGTAATAAAATAGAACTCGTAAAAGCAAAAGCAAATGAAATGACAAAATTAGGAGATAAAAAATTTATAGTTGAAAGAAAAAATAAAAAAATTATATCTTTTCCAAATGAAAAAACTGTTTTTTATGGTTTGTGCTATTTAAAAAACAAAGAATTTTTAATAAAAAATAAATATGAAATTATTAAAGAACCAATGGAGAAATTATTAAATAGTGGATATATAATGGATATGGAAGAAATAATTAGAGATTTTGATGGCTGGTCTTGGAATATATTAACTTCCGAAATATCAAATTATATATACAATATAATTTATCAAGAAATTAAATTCTTGGTAGGTTATGAGTTTTTGCAAGAAAGTATAAACAATATTAACAATATAGATTTTATTGAAAATTTTGAGTATAGTTTAGAAAATAAATTTAACGAAGATTTAAAAAATAGTATTACAAAATTAATTTATCAAATAAGTATTTTAGAAAATATTATAAATAATAACGAAAAAAAAGAAACAATATTAGAGGAGCTTACAAAATTTAAAATAGACTTAGAAAAAATGAACAATAAAAAAGTATATTTACAAGAAATTGCAAATGCTAAAAAAATTATAGGGAAAGAAATTAAAAAGATAGATGAAATAATAAATGATAACAAATTGTTAAGAGAAAAATTTATAAATAGAAACAAAGAATTAAGCGAAGATGAAAAAATATTTAGTTTAAGTGAGTATTCAGAAATATTAACAGAAAAAAGGGACAAATTAATGCTACGTTTAAAAGAATATAGCACTTTGATGAAGCCTATGAACTATGTTAAGAGAAAAACAGAATTAAAAAATAAAATAGATATATTAGAAGTAATAAATACAAACGAAGATATAAAAAAGGTAGAGGAAAAGCTATTTATTAAATTACAAATAATTTTTATGCAAGCGTATAAAGAAGCAATAAAAAAAGCAAAAACAAAAAAAGAAATAATGGAATATATATTCTTTTTTAGATATTATAAATTATTACCTATTAATGAAAACGAAAAAATAAAGGATATAGTAGATTTGCAAAACGAAATTGCAAAAACTGAAAAATATTTAATTACAACAGCTTGCAACTTAAAAGCAATGAACATTTTATGCAAAAATGTAAATACAAATTACGAAATAACATCACAAATATTAAGCTTAAATATTATAGATTTAGAAGACATGCTGTTAGAATTTAGAAAACAAAATAATAATATAATATTAAACGTATATGACGAAGGAACCATTGAAGAATCTAAAGAATATGAAACTATTGAAGAGCTAAATGTAAAATTTAATAAAAAAATAAAATTATTTAGTTAATTAACAAATTGGAATAAGAAGTGAGAAGTGGGATGTGGGATGTGCGAATTTAGGGTAAGCCTTACGTAGCCTAACTTTAAAAGGCACACCTCACACTTCATACCTCTCACATCACAAAAAAGGAGTGGTAAAATGGAAATTACATTTTTAGGAGCAACAAAAACTGTAACAGGATCAAATTTTTTATTAGAAGGAGCAGGAAAAAAGATATTAATTGATTGTGGACTTTACCAAGGTAAAGCTGCAGAAGAAAGAGAAAATTATGCAGATTTTGCATATAATGTACATGATATAGATTATCTATTACTTACTCATGCACATATAGACCATTCAGGTAAAATACCAAAACTATATGTAGATGGTTATAGAAACCCAGTAATTGCAACAAAAGCTACATGTGATTTATGTTCAATAATGCTTCCAGATAGCCGGACACATTCAAGAAATGGAAAATGAATGGAAGAATAGAAAAAGAATGAGAAAAGGGCTTCCTGAAAGGCCACCACTTTATACAGCACAAGATGCAATAGACTGTTTAGAAATATTTAAGCCAGTAAAATATGATGAAATAGTAGAACTTACGCCAGATATACATGTAAGATATAATGACGCGGGACATATGCTAGGCTCTAGCATAATAGAGGTTTGGATAAAAGAAAATGGAGAAGAGAAAAAAATAGTATTTACAGGAGATTTAGGAAATAACGATATACCACTATTAGACTCTCCTACAATGATAGAAACAGCAGACTATTTAGTAATGGAATCAACATATGGTGGAAGGCTACATATGAGAAACGATGATAAAGCAGAAATGTTTTTAAATATAGTAGCAGAAACATTAGATAAAGGTGGAAATGTAGTAATACCATCATTTGCTGTGCGGAAGAACACAAGAAATACTTTATGAATTAAACAAACTAAAAGATGAGAGAACCGATGAAGAATTTGCAGAAAAATATCAAAAATTAATGAAAGCACCAGTATATGTAGACAGTCCTCTTGCAATATCTGCAACAGAAATATTTAGAAAAAACACAGATTTATTTGATGAAGAAGTAAGAAAAGAAATAGAAAGAGGAGATAATCCACTAGAATTTCCGGGATTACAATTTACACAAACAGCAGACGAATCAAGAGCATTAAATGAATTAAAAACTCCATCAATAATCATATCTGCAAGTGGTATGTGCGAAGTAGGACGTATTAAACATCACCTAAAACATAACTTATGGAATCCAAATAGCACAATACTATTTGTTGGTTACCAAGCACCAGGAACACTAGGTGCAAAAATAGTAGGTGGAGCAAAAAAAGTAACAATATTTGGAGAAGAAATTGCAGTAAATGCAAGAATAGAGTATATTGAAGGTTACTCTGGACACGCAGATCAAGAATGGTTATTAAACTTTGTTTATTCATTTATAACAAAACCAAAACATATATTCCTAGTTCATGGAGAACCAGAAGGGCAAAAAATACTAAAAGAAAAAATAATAGAATCAGTAAATATACCTGTAACAATACCAGACTATGGAGACAAGTATAAACTAGACGAGAAGATTTCTATAGAATCTAAGATGGATATAGAAAACAGAAATAGATTCTTAAGATTAGAAGTATTAGATAGACTATCAACACTAAAAGAAGAAATAGAAGACATGACTGAAATGGTAAAAGATGATGTTGCAGACGAGGACAAAAAGGACGAAGAAATAGCAGCAATTAACGACAAGATAAAAGAACTAGAACAACAAATAGTTAAAATAATATCATAAACAAATTGTATTTTGCTAGATTGAATTAATTGCAAAAATTGTAGGGGCGGGCCTTGCGTCCGCCCGACTGCAACAAATTACAAATCAATTCATAAAATTTAAGGAGAATTACAAATGAACAAATATTATAATGATGCAATAATTGGAAATAAAGAAATAACAGCAAGCTTTACAAAAAAAGGAGAGCTAATTAGATTATTTTATCCAAATACAGATTTTAGACAATTTATAGACTTTTTTCATATAGGGGTGCAAATAAATGACTCATCAATAATCTATTTGCACGATGACATTAACAATCAATATAAACAAAATTATATTAAAGATACAAATATATTAAACACAGAAATACTAAACACATATTTCAACTTAAGAATATTACAAACAGATTTTGTATGTATAGATAAAAATGTATTAGTAAAAAAATATAAAATGAAAAATGAAAATAATATAGATTTGAATATAAATTTCATTGTTCATTCAGGATTATTAACGGATGACAACAACCAAACTAGTGGATATTATAAAGACAATACTTTATTTCAATATGTGCATGATTATACATTTGCTATTTGTTCAGACACAAAAGTAGAAAAATCTCAAATAAACAATAATAGTGCAAATATAGAAACTGGAATAATTGGAGATAAAGACTATATAGGAATGTCTAGTGACTCTAGCGTTAGCTACAAATTTAAAACACTTAAACCAAATGAAGAAATTGACTTTTCAATATATATAACAATATTCCATGGTTCAGATATAAAAAATACAGAAAACAAAATGAATACTATTAAAAATGTAGACTCAAAAAAAGAACTAGAAAAAGCAAAAAAATATTGGGAAAAATATGTTAAAGATCACGATACAATAAAACTACCAAACTCAAATACAGAATATATGAAAAAGATTGAGCAAATATATAAAAGAACAATACTATTATTTCCTTTGCTTACAAACGAGCTAACAGGCGGTATATCTGCAGCAGTAGAAGTAGACGAAGAAAGAACAAAATGTGGTAGATACTCATATTGTTGGCCAAGAGATGGAATATTTATTACAAATGCTTTAGACATATTACATATGCAAAAAGAAACAGAAAAATTTTATAAAACATTTTGTAAAATGACACAAAGTAAATCCGGAATGTGGGAACAAAGATTTTATACAGATGGAAGCTTGGCACCTTGTTGGGGATATCAAATAGACGAAACAGCAAGTGTAGTATATGGAATTTATAATCATTACGAGCATACAAAAAATGTAAAGTTCTTAAAAGACACTCTAAAAATGTGTGAAAACGCAATTAAATATTTGAAAAAATATATACAAAATGTCTTAGAAAACAAAGAAGAAGAATATAAAAGCTATGATTTGTGGGAAGAAAACGAAGGAGTACACACATATTCTTTGGTGGCAATATTTTCAAGCTTTGATGTAATGATAAAAATATATGAAAAAATAAAGCCAGAATACACAGAAAATAGATTAAAAATAGAAAAAATAGAAAAAGAAATAAATATATTAAAAAAATATATGGTAGAAATAAAAAATTATATATTAAAAAATTTATATGACAACAATAGAAAATCTTTTGTTAGAAATCAAGACAAAAAAATAGATATAAGTCTATTAGGACTAGTTACACCATTTAAACTATTTTCAGCAAAAGAGAAAAAAGTATTAAACACAATAGAAACAATAGACTTAACATTAAGAACATACACAGGCGGATATTTAAGATACGAAAAAGATAGCTATGCAGGAGGAAATCCTTGGGTAATATCAAACCTATGGATGGCAGACTATTACTTAGAAGCAGGAAATAAAAGAAAAGCAAGAGAATGCTTCGACTTTGTAGTAAAAACAGCAACAGAACACGGCTTCTTAGCAGAACAAATAGATAACCAAACACTAAGTGCAAAATGGGTAATAGGACTAGGTTGGTCACACGCAATGTTTATAGACATATTAAACAAATTGTACAAATAGTATAAGAAACAATGCAGAAATTTTATTTATAAAATATGGGGGTAACATGAAAGGAAAATATGCAAGAAAAATTACCCCAAAGAAAACAATTAAGATTAAAAGAATATGATTATTCACAAGAAGGATATTATTTTATAACAATATGTACAAAGAACAGAAAAGAATTATTATCAAAAATATTATCAAATTCAAAAGATAAATCAGACAATGTAGGGGTCGCCGTCCTCGGCGACCCTCAAATAGAATTAACAAAAATAGGAAGAATTGTAGAAAAATATTTACAAAATTATAATAAATTCTTTGAAAATATATTTGTAGATGAATACGTAATAATGCCAAACCATATTCATTTTATAATAGCATTATCAAAACGGGTCGCCGGGGGCGGCGACCCCTACAATACCCAAAATAATAAATTTGTACAAATCAATTGTAACAAGACAAATTGGATTTTCTATCTGGCAACGTAATTATTATGAACATATAATTAGAAATGAAAAAGAATATTATAAAATTGTAGAATATATAAGAAATAATCCATTACAATGGAAGGAAGATAAATATTATGAACAAAATATTAAATAAAAGTATATAGCTTAAAAATAATCAAAATTAAAAAGTAACACTTTGTGTTCGCATGAGAAAAGGAGAAAAGAATGGCAAAACAATCAACGGTTTTTGTGTGTAGCAATTGTGGAAATGAATCGTCAAAATGGTTTGGAAAATGTCCTGCTTGTAATGAATGGAATACTTGCTACGAAGAAAAGGTAAGTAGTAAATCTAGCGGAAAGATAAGTTGTAAAAAGAAAGCTGCACCGGTTAAGTTAAATGATGTAAAGAAACAAGATATATTAAGGACAAAAACAGGTTTTGATGAATTAGATAGAGTTCTAGGAGGCGGGCTTGTTAAAGGTTCTTTAACTCTTCTTCGGTGGTGAACCTGGTATTGGTAAATCTACTCTAATTTTACAAATATGTGATAAAATTAAGGGCGAAGGTAAAGTTTTATATGTTTCAGGAGAAGAGTCAGTTGAACAAATAAAATTAAGAGCTGATAGATTAGGTATTAATAATGATGATATTATTTTCTTAGGAGAAACTGATATAGATGTTATAGAAGATGCAATTTTGCAAATTAATCCAAAACTTGTGATAATAGATTCAATTCAAACGATGTATTCTGATGATATAACATCAAGCCCTGGAAGTGTTAGCCAAGTAAGAGAAATAACTTCTAAAATAATGAAAATGTGTAAACAAGAGGAAATTACAACAATAATTATAGGACATGTTACAAAGGACGGAAATATTGCAGGGCCAAGAGTTTTAGAACACATGGTTGATACGGTTTTATATTTAGAAGGAGAAAGGTATTTTGCATATAGAATTTTACGTGGAGTAAAAAATAGATTTGGTTCAACAAATGAAATTGGTATGTTTGAAATGAGAGATATAGGAATGTGCGAAATAGATAATCCATCTTCTGTGCTATTATCAGAACGTAATGAAAATGTTGCTGGTTCTATCGTTGTTGCAAGCATTGAAGGGACAAGACCAATACTAGTAGAGCTTCAAGCATTAACGTCAATTAGCGTATTTGGTATGCCAAGGAGAACTGCAAATGGAATAGATTATAATAGGCTAACTCTTTTAATTGCGGTACTAGAGAAAAGAGCTATGCTTCCACTAGGAAATCAAGATGTTTATTTAAATATAGTGGGAGGAATTAAAATAAATGAACCAGCTTTGGATTTGGGAATAATACTTGCTGCATCTTCTAGTTTTAAAAATATAGCAATACCAAATGATACTATCGCAATAGGAGAAGTAGGATTAACCGGAGAAGTAAGAAGTGTAAATCAAATTGAAAAGAGATTAAAAGAAGCAGAAAAATTAGGTTTTAGAAGATGTATAATTCCAGAAAGCAATAAAAAACTATTGAAAGATGACTATAAATTAGATATAATAGGTGTGCAAAATATAATTGAAGCAATGAAGTACTTAGGATTAAAATAGTTTAAGGGTATAAAAGTAGGTGAGATAAGAACTTGGCAGAAAAAGCAAAAAATGATGAAACACTAATAAATATACTAAAAATAATAGCTCCAGGTACAAAATTTAGAGAGGGACTAGATAACATATTAAAGGCAAAGACAGGAGCCTTAATTATAATAGGTGACTCAAATGAAATTATGGATATAGTAGATGGCGGATTTAAGATAGATGA
Organism: uncultured Clostridia bacterium; assembly: GCA_944391865.1. Classification (GTDB taxonomy): domain Bacteria; phylum Bacillota; class Clostridia; order TANB77; family CAG-508; genus CAG-452. The sequence continues at coordinate 2,575 of CALXVD010000002.1, read as the reverse complement.
AGAGTATACACCTGCAAGACTATATGAACTTGCAAAAATGGATGGAGCAATTATTTTAAGTAAAGATTTAAAAAGGATACTTTTAGCAAATACCCAAATCATACCATCTTCTAAAATAACAACAGAAGAAACTGGAACAAGGCATAGAACAGCAGAGCGTACTGCAAAGCAAACAGGAGAATTGGTAGTAAGTATTTCGCAAAGAAGAAATATAATTACTGTTTTTAAAGGAGATTTTAGATATACAATAGAAGACACAAGTAAGATTATAACAAAAGCAAATCAAGCTCTTCAAACTTTAGAAAATTATAAAAGAGTTTTTGATACAAAATTAAAAGTTTTAAACGAATATGAATTTAATGATATTGTAACATTAGATAATGTAATTACTTGTATTCAAAGGGCTGAGATGGTAATGAGAGTTGCAGACCAAGTAAAGCGTTCAATATATGAATTACGGTGAGGACGGAGTTTTGGTAAAAATGCAGCTAGAAGAATTAATAGAAGATATGCCACAAGAAGAATTGCTTATTGTAAAAGATTATATAGCACCAAGCAGAAGGTTAGTTGCAGAAAAAATTTTACAAAATATAAAATCTTCTGCACAAGATGAATTTATAAAATCAGATGTAATTGCAAAGGCATTGGGATATGAGCAATTCGATAATTATGAAGAGGTTGCAGTTTACCCAAGAGGATATAGAATTTTAAATAAAATACCTAGAATGCCAAGTAATATAGTTACAAACTTAGTAAAAGCATTTAAATCATTTCAGCATATATTACTTGCAGATGTAGATAAATTAGACGAAGTAGAAGGGATAGGAGAAGTAAGGGCAAGAACAATAAAGCAATCATTAAGAAGAATGCAGGAACAGTTTGTATTTGACAATTTATCTATTTAAATAAAAGTAGAGGTGTAATATTTGGAAAATTTAACAAAAGAAAATAAAGCAATAACTTTAGTAGCATTAGTTATAACAGTTGTTATAATGCTAATACTTATTTCTGTAACTACGTATACAGGAATAGATACATATAAAAATGTAAAAGTAAATCAATTTGTAGATAGAATGCAATTAATACAAGCAAAAGTTGATGAATATTCGCCAGATGAGCTGAAAACTTTGGGTTCTGATGCAACCACATATCAGGCAATGGCAATATTAGAAACAGCATATAATAATGGCGAAGATATATCATCTTCAGATATTTCGCAGTATAGGTATTTTTCATCGGACGATTTATTAAATACATTTGATTTAGATGATATAAATGATGAAATATTAGTAAATTATAATACTAGAGAAGTAATAAGCTTTACAGGAATTGATTACGAAGGTAAGATTTATTACACACAATATAAACTTCCAAATGCTCAAACAAGAATTACTACTGCTGAAGTAGCTAGAGAATTAACTTTTAATTTAGCAACAGAAATGGACGGGCTTAATGCTAGTATAACAATAAGTGATATTTCTATTTCGAATGGTACATTACAGTATCAAAAAGATGGAGATAATTATTGGACAACAATAACTAATTACACAGAAGCATCTAAAGATAATAAGATAAATTTAACAGAGTCTGGCAAGTATAAAATTAAGTTAGTAGATAATGTAAATAATAATCAAATAGAAAAAGAATTGACTGTTGTATTAACAAACAAACCTAAAACAACAGGAGAATTCACAGAAGAATATAATTATGCAGGAGATTCAACAAGTTGGGCATATGCGCAATCAGGTGGCTCGTGGTATGTGTGGATACCTAGATTTGCAAGTGATTCCAATAAAAACATAAAATTTATTAAGGGTAATTCAAATACAGCAACAGATAATACATATGGTGAAATAGATGATTATACCGTGCATAACAAATTTGGTACAAATCTTACAGGTTTGTGGGTTAATGTAAACAGCCAAAATCAGGCTGGCTTAGATATGATCGATTTGTTAGATAGTGATGCAGCTACTTTGACAGAAATATAGGATTAAAAAAAGGAGGACAAAATGAAAAACAAGAAACTAGCTTTAGCTATAATATTTTTAATTTTTGTATTAATATTAGGAGGATTTTTAGCATATGGTTATTACCAAAAAGCAACATATAAAATACAAAGACCAATTGTATCTATGGAAATAGAAGGATATGGAACAATTAAAATGGAGCTTTACCCAGATATGGCACCAAACACAGTTAAAAATTTTATAAAACTTATAAACGAAGGGTATTATAATGGATTAACATTCCATAGAGTAGAAGAAAGCTTAATACAAGGTGGAGATAAAGCAGGAGATGGAACAGGAGAGACAGAATTAAGTATAAACGGTGAATTTTCAGAAAATGGATACAAGGAAAATACCCTAACATTTGAAAGAGGAACAGTAGGACTTGCAAGATTAGATTATACTTATTATTCTTCATTAGATGCAAGCCTAACAGAAGAGGGGTATAATTCAGGATATGCTCAATTCTTTATTATGGCACAAGATGAAGAGTCTTTAAATGGATACTACACTGCTTTTGGTAAAGTAATAGAAGGTATGGATATAGTAGATAAAATTACAAAACT
>CALXVD010000001.1 GCA_944391865.1 uncultured Clostridia bacterium | reverse complement strand
TTTCATATTTACCATCCTTTTTTATATTTTTTTGGTTGTATTTATTATACTATCTTTTTTATTTCTTTCAACCCCTTGTTTTTCATGCGATTAAGCTTGTTTTTTATTGCTTCAAATTCACTTGCGGAAACAAGTTTCTCAAGACTTTTTCTTTAAGAGAAAATATATTACTTTTTTATGACATTTTTCGTTTTAAATTTTAATAAATCGAAAAAATCATCTAACCTCTATTTTCCGTAAGTTTTAATTAAAAAAAATAATATAACCATACATATTTATTATACTACATGATATGGTTATTTTTCAACTAATTATGTAAATTTTTATTTTCGTTTTTTGCATAAAAAAAGTATGTGTAATTATAGTCACACATACTAGTTTTATATATGTCAAATGTTTAATTTTTTTACGTTTATATAATATATTATAAATTATTAAACAATAAAAAAATCAGAAATATATAAGATATTATTTTCTGATTCTCGTTGGAGGCGTTGGGCGGATTCGAACCGCCGAATCAGAGTTTTGCAGACTCGTGCCTTACCACTTGGCTACAACGCCGAATATTTAAAAGCTATTACATAGTATTATATGCTAGTTAAGAATGAATGATTAATAATTACTAGCAAATAATATAAAAAAAATTTTTTGGAGCGGGAAACGGGGCTCAAACCCGCGACCTATGCCTTGGCAAGGCATCGCTCTATCAACTGAGCTATTCCCGCAAAAATAAAGCATATTTATAATAACAAAGTTAAGGTAAAAAGTCAATAGAAAACATTACTTTTTGTATTTGTTGCTATGTGATATTTAATATTACTAAAATTTAGTTATATTATTACACTTAAACATTCTAATAGATAGTCTTTAATGCCCTTTCTTTCTATATTTTGAGATGTTAAAATTTTTATATTCATTAACTCTACATCTTTTATTTTTACACTTATATATGCTATTTGAGTATTTATATATACAGGTGCTTCAAAATAAGTTTTTATATTCTCTACCTCTATTTGTATATTTTTAATATCTTCCTTTTTTATAGGATAGATTTTATATTCATATTCACATAATTTAAAATCTACTGAATCCTCCAATCCTTTATATACACTTATCCTTTTTTTATTGACTTTACTCCATTTTTCATATTCTTCATTAATTAGTTCTTCTAAATTTACTAACTCATAATTCGAATAAACGTATTCTATTAAACTAATTGAATCTTTAGTCCTAATATTTTTAGTATCTGCACCTAAAACTACTGTTATGATATCAAAACCTTTTCTTTTAACGGAAGTAACTAAACATCTTCCAGCTCCGTTTGTAAAACCAGTTTTTACTCCATTTACTCCATATAAATTGCCTAACAATTCGTTAGTATTCCTAATAGTTTTTGTATAATTATTAATTGTTACTGTATATGTTTTAGTTCTTACTACCTCTGCTATTTTATCTATATTTAAAGCATAATCTGCAATTTTAGCAAGTTCATATGCTGTTGTGTAATGTTCTGTCTCATCTAATCCATGAGGTGTTACAAAATGCGTGTCTTTTAGTCCCATTTCTTGTGCTTTTTTATTCATTAAATTTGCAAAACCTTCTACACTTCCTCCAACTGTTATTGCTATTTGTATTGCTGCATCGTTTCCGAGAGCACAGCATAAGTCCATATAATAAATCATTTATTGTTATTTTATCACCTGTTTTTAGACCAATTCTAGATCCCCAAATGCTTGCTGCTTCTTTAGAAACCTCTATCTTACTATTTAGATTAAGATTATCGTTTTCTTCTAGATATTCTAGTAAAACAATTGCTGTCATTATTTTGGTTGTAGAAGCCATGGGTACTCTTTCATTTTCATTTTTTCCGAAAATTATAGATTTGGAGGTTCTATCATATACAACTGCATACCTGGAATTTAAATTAAGTTCTTTGCTTGAATTTGCAGAAGCATTTTCTATTTCACTTTGAAGCCAAACATAGTCTGTTTCCTCTTCTATATCAAATCCAATAGAAGTTGCAGAGATGCTTATAAGAAGAATTACTATAAAAAATATATGTATAAAACTTTTTTTATTAGAAAGCATAAAAAAATCACCTTGTTTAATTGTATTAGATGTTACTTAAATATATAACTATCTAAAGTTAAACAAGGTAATTTTATGTTTTTAACAGATTATATTTATATTTAGAAAATTCTTCGAAGAGCGGACGACCACAGGTCGCCACTACATTTTACTTTTTAAATTTCGCCCGAACATTAATTTCTATTTCTTCATAAACATTTGAACATAAATTTTTCCATATTTAGGGCTTTTTACAACTCCTATTCCGGTATAGTCAAAATTGCTATTTAAAATATTCGATTTATGCCCTTCGGAATTCATCCATGCGTTTACAGCACCGCTATTACTTGAGTTGCCAGCTATATTTTCTGCAGCTAATTTGTAACTTATTCCAAAATTTTTTATCATATCAAATGGTGACCCATAAATAGGAGAAGTGTGTGAAAAATAATTATAATCTACCATATCTTGTGCTTTTATTCTTGCAACATTTTGTAATTCATCATCTATTTTAAGTGCAGTAAGCCCATTTGCTACTCTTTTTGCATTTATTAAATCTAATACTTCTTGCTCATCTGTTGTTAGCTGGCTTGTAATATTACTACTTCCTCCAGAACTACTTGAGCTATTCGAATTGCTTGGATATATTAATTTTACATATTTACTACTTACGGCTCCTAAGTAATCGTTATTTGTTTGTACAACATACCAGTCTCCAATTTTAGCAAAAATTCTAATATATTCATTTTTATTTACAGTAGTTACAATGTTATAGTTTGTTCCTGGGCCTTGTCTTACATTTAAAGTATTTGCAGTAACAAGTCCTGTAGAAGTACCCACCGTTTGGTAATGTGACATTGCTGTGCTTATGTTTTTAATTCCTATTAAAAGGAAAAATAAAATAATAGAAATTAATAATCTCTTCTTCATAAAAATCAACCCCTAAAAATAGTTTTAACTAATTTTAGGGATATATACAAATTTATACTCTAGTTCTTTTATTATCTGGAGTATTTCCTCCAGGTTCTCTGTTTGTTTGTTCAACTCTTTCAACTGCTTCTTCGTAAGTAATTTTTTTATTGTTTTCCATTAATCTTAATACTCTCTCTGCTTTATTTTCGTAGTAACCTGGCATTGCATTTGCCCTATCTAAAATTCCATCTCTTTTTAATAAGTCTTCTACTATTTGTTCTTTTCTTTCTTTTCTATTTTGTTCTGATGTTCCTTCAATTTCATATGTTTGAACGCCTTTCTCTTCTGATGGAATCCCTCTTTCATCTAAATCTGCAGCTTTTTCTAATTCCTCTGCCTTTTTGCTTAAATCTTCTGACGAATTATTTCTAGGACTTATGAAACTTCTCTCTTCTGGATTACGTTGTATAGTATTATCTCCTGATGCTTCTGGAACAATAATTCCCCAGTATGTTTTTTCATCTCCTCCTTCTTGTCTGCAATATAGCATTTCTACTTCTCCTGTTTTATCTCTTACTAAAGCATATGATTCATTATTATCCAATTCATACATTGCAAGTGGTTTTACTTCTTCTATTTTTTCTCCATCTATTCTTTTTATAGTAATATCTGGATTTTTTCCTCCAATTTGTCTGTTATTACTTTGCTCAATTTCTTCTTCCTTACCTTCTTTTACACCTATTGTATGCCATGTATAATTATCTTTTCCTGGCATTACATAAATATCATCATAACCTTCAGCCCATTGTGCCAAATTTTGAAATCTTTCATCTTGGGTTACCTTTTCATCCATAGCAATATGTACAACTTGCCTTGAATCTACATTATACTTTTTAGCTATTTCTTCTTTTGATTTATCTTCATTTTTTTTATCAAGTTTAGGTTTCTTATCGTCTTTTTCTACTTCTTCTCTTTCTCCTTCGTTTTTATCTATTGATTTTTCTAATTCTTTACTTTGCTTCTTCTGCTCAAGTTCTCTTAGATATTCGATATCTGGCAACCCTAAATCTTTATAATTAGTTATTGGTCTATCTGGTCTATTTTTATTTGCTAATTCTTCTTTTATTTTTTGTAAACTCTCTAGGTTATATGTAAATTCACCACTTTTATCAACACTTACTATATCTTTTCCTAAAAGCCTTACCTTATAACCTTCTTTCATTTTTTCAATATTCATACTTATATTTGCATTATTACCTTCTATTGTAACAGTTGCACTTTCGTTCTCCATATTATTAATTATTTCTGTAATTATTCTTTCAAAATTATCTTTTATTTGCTCTTGAATAGCTAAATCTTTTCCTTCTACAGATTCATTCTCTTCCATACTTTCTTTCCCCCCTATATTTCAAATGATAGCACAAAATCATTTTCTTCGCCTAATTGAAGAATAATTGTTTTTTGCATTGTTTGTGCTGATACACTGTTATCAGACTTTATGCTTACTGTGCATATATATATTCCATTTTTTTCCTCGATATTATTTAATGTAACTACATTATGATTATAAAAATTTTCTCGTACATACAACTCAAATTCATCCTGTGTTTTGAAATAATTATCTTTAAATCCATCAGCTAGATGACTATATGCATGCCTATAATCTTTTGTGTTAATCATTTTGTAAAACAAATTTATATTACTAAATAATTTTTCTTCTATAGAAGCTTCTTTATATCTTTCATTAAATTCATCTGATGTTATTGTATAATTGTCTAATTGTACTTTGTAATCTAATAAACCAGTAGTACTAAAAATATAATAATTATCATTAGTGTCTACTGCAGTATATTCGTCATAAGTCTCCCCTAATTCAATTCCATAGCTCATTAACGTAATATCGCTAATTGTCTCTTTATTTTCCTCCGTATATTTTTGAAATTCCTCATAGCTTCCAAATCTTTCTTTTTTATACTCATCTTCTAATAAATCATAACAAGTTTCATTATCATACAATAAATAAAATTGTAATTGTTTTAAATATTCTTGTGCAATATCTTCTTCACTCATTACTTCCATTTCAAAACCATTATCGTCATTTACTGGTAATTCCTTTTCTACTAATTTAGGTATTCCTTTTTGTACAGATTCTATATATTGTTCGTTAGTAATTGGTTCAATAGCAAATGTAAAATTTACATTATCCTTACTTATTACAAAATAAGTATTTTTTTGTGGTTGCTTGACCTCAACGAAGTACTTTGAAAATGTATATCCCGATTTTACATATACTTCTGGAATAATATATTCATCCCCTATCTGCCATTGTTGCAAGGTTTGCAAAACATTATTAATTGTTGTGTCTTGTAATTCTTTCCATTCTTCGTCTAATATATTTATCATCGCCAAAGAATTTTGTTCTTCATATATATTTCTATATTTTTCTATGAAATATTGTATTGTTGCAAAATCATTCATATTTTTTATGGGAACTATTTTTTCTTCTAATACATATTCTACATCTGCATTTTCATCTTCAAAGATAATGCTGTTATTATTTTCTTTTTTTAGATATATTCCTATTGCTACAATTATTAGTAGTAATATAATACTCAATATTATAATTATTTTTTTTATTTTATTCATTTATTCACCTACTTACTAATTAAATATATACCTGTAGCTCCCTTATATACCCTATTAATATTCTGCCAAGCTGTTTCATCTCCCTCCCATGGATTTGAAACATATATTTCTGTTGTACCGTTTCTTTCTCTTGTATCTAAAATTGCCATATAATGTACATTATTTGTAAATTCTGAACCTAATGATTTTTTTACATAAATCATTGCGGCATTCCCTGTTTTTAAGTGATCGACTAACGTAGATTTATAACTTTCTGACAATTGAGTGTTTGCATTGTCATCAAATTTTCCTAGTCTTTGTACTGTTAATCCTTTACTTTGTAATTCTGTATATAATGTCGGACTTGTTCCTGCATATTGTCCTGGACTGCATTCTATTCCATAACCAGATAGTACTATACATACAGATGTAATTCCACATCCATGACTTGCAATTGTCTTATTTCCAAAAATAGGTTTATTTGCATATGAACCTAGGTTCTGTTTATATTCTTTATATACCTTTCCCGATGTGCTTGTATAAATAGAAGTATATCCTTGTGTTTGATCTCCTTCTACACTAATTCCTCCAATAGAAATCCCTGCTGCATCATATATTTCTTTAAGGTAAGTGGCAACAGTTTCTCCCCATTTCTCATCGCAATATTTTACAGCAATATCTTCAATTGTAACTCGTCCTTCTGCAAAATGTCTTTGTGATAAATATGCCCCTAAATCTAATATTGCATCATTAAAGCTATTATAACTACACCAAGTAGTTCCCTTTCTATCTTCCCATTTTGTTCCTGAAGTTTCAGTCCAATACTTTAGACTCATCCAATTGTATGTATTTTTAGATATATACGCCTTAGGATTATTTTCATAAAAATTAGTTCCACAACTTGATTCATTCTGAACTATTGCAACAGCAAGTGCTGCATTCACATTATATTTATTTTGTATTTCTATAAATCCGTCTAAACAATTTAATAAATTTTCTTTTTGTTGAGTATTTTTATATCTTGCAATTATAGCTTTTTCCAATTGTTCTTTTGTTAAAGCTGGAAGTGCACCTGATTCGTCTGTTTTCACAACATAACCTGTACCTGCTACATTCATTAAAGATATTACATTATTACTTTCATATAAATCTATTAAATCATCTAAATTTGTAACTCCATAATCTGTTCCATCATATACATACAATAAATATTTTAACTGATCTAGTATTTCTACTGTATCACTATTTTCTTCTAATAATTCAAATAGCCAACTTGATATGCTATTCATAAGGTCTTTTGCTTTTTTACTTTTATCATATGCTAATAGAAATTTTTCATAATTTCCGTTACTATCTTTTGCATAAATATGTGTGTTTGTTCCTTTATCTACATTCTTCCATTCTTGTGTATTAGTAGTTATATTTCCTCCTGTAATATCAATTTTTATTTCCTCTTTTATATTAATTTTACTAATATTACACTCTATAACTGGTCCATTAGTAAGCTCATATCTATCACCATTTTTTGTATATTTATATGAATTACCCATCATATCATAAATTGTAATATTATTTGGAAATCTATGTATAGTTATACTTGTTGTCCCGTCCTCCTCCTAAATCTACATCATCACCTAAAATTGTTTGCATAATTTTGTTACTACTTATTTTTATATATCTATCTACTTCTTTTCCTGTTTCATCCTTTGTCGATATTATATTTATATTTATGCTTGCAGTATTTTTTTCTCCAAATTCTTTTATTTTGTTTTTTTGAAATTCACTAATATTAGAGTTTTTGTTTATCTCTTCTCTTATTTGATTTGCTTCTGTATATGTATCATTTCTAGTTTCTTTGTATTCTCCTAACACCTGCTCTATATTTGAATTGTCTGTTTTGTCTTCAGTTTTTTTTGCTTCATAGTTATGTTTGTAACTAGCAATCCATGTATCTGCTTCTACAATTTCTATTGTATACTGATTTTCTTTAAAGTTTGTTTTTCTAATAACTTTAATACTATCATTTTCATTTCCTTGAGTGCATTTTGCACCATCTATTTCTAATTTTTCTATTAAAAAATTAGTATTGCTTTCTAAATTATCTGGATTTACTTTATAATCTATTCTGTCATATCTTCTATTTATAACTTTATAATTTGTTTCTTCTGTTGTATTTGTTTCTCTCATTTGTTCTTGTACTTCAATTACAATATTACTGCCTTGTGCTAAATTCGCAATTTCATTACAAAAATCTACGTCCTCTAATTTTATTAACATTGCTGTTAAAAACTCAAATGGCATTGTATATTTTGCAATATATGACTTATATGGTATTGAAATTGAACTTAAATTATATTTTTCTTCATTTTTCTTTCCATTTGTTATTTCTACTGGAATATTTTTCCCTTGAAAAGTATAATCTATTTTTTCATAACTCCAAGTTGCAATTACCAAATTATCACTGTCATCTAAGGTAAAATAATTTAGTGCTTTAGTATCACTATTTTTTAAATACTCATCAAATGTTCCTTTGTCTATATATTCCAAAATGGTCTCTTTTCCTGAGGTATTTGTTCTTTTTAGGTGAACTACCCCTTGTACTTGTTCCTCTTTTAAATCATTAATACTTGTAGGTTTAAAAGTTCCAGTACTGTCATCATACATTTCACTTTTTTTTCTTAAATCTACGTTTTGTGTAGCCATTTCTACTTTATAGTATATTGGCAATTGTTTTAACTGTTCTATTGTTAAATCAGAATAATCTAATCCACTTTTCGCAAGCGCTGTAATAAATTTTAATTCGTAGTCTGTAAGAGCGCCTGGATCTTTCCCTTGTGCTTTTAATTGTTCCTTCACATATTCAATGTCATCGTCTGTTACATTATATCCTATTTCAAAAAAACCATTATTTGCATTTACAGTAATTGTTTTATCAGCAGTTTCTCCTCCTTGAGTAAGTCCTGACATCGCCTGGCTAAGTGAAGCTTGGATGCTTTTAAAATTACCATCTTCTAAAAAATCTAAAAAACCAGCAAACAGAATTAAAAATACTATAATTGCTAAACTGCCTCCTATTATAACTGCAAATGCAATAGGGTGTGCTGCTATTAAAGCCAATAGTTTCTTTTTAGTAGATTTTTTCATTTCGTCTTTTGCTTTTCTAGTACTCTCTCTTAAAAAACCTTGACTTTGGTTTTTTTGTTGTTGATCTTCTGGCTCCACAGCACTCACCTCTTTTCCATATAATGCTAATTATATATCTACAAACATTTGCATACGGTTTATATATTCACTCTTCTCTTGTGTATTTTTGTATTCTTCTTCATTTAATATAATATCTGAAAATACTAATTGATTAATTACATTGTTTTGGCTATAATTCTTTTTTATCTTTATATCTATTTGTTTTGTTTGACCAGCACCTATACTTAAGTCACTATCTACTTTTTCATATATATAAGACAAGTATTTAACATTATTGTTGTCAATTCCATATGTTTTATTTCCAGTCTCTCTACTGTCTAGTTTTATTGTGTTTTGTGTATAATTTCTAATTTGCAAATTATATATCTCATAGTCCATATAAACTTCTTTATTATTTACAGTAATCTCTAATTCATTTGTTTTATTACTTTTATTAATTTCTTGTTTTCCAATATATCTGTTTATATTTAATTTGTATTCTCCATTTTCATTAACAATTGTACAATACTCTTCTAACTCCATTTCTGAAACTTTTCCAGAAGATAAGTAATCCTCTTGAATAGATACTCTGTAAATATGACAATTTGGATTATTCATCCAAGATTGCATTGAATAAGTTTTCTTTGTGTTAAAATATGTATCTATATATTCATCTTTAAATTGTTCTATAGTTGGAAAGCTTTGTTCTTTGCAATCGTTACTTAAAATTGAATAAGCCTCTTCTATATTTCCATCATTACAAAATTCCAAAAAACTTTTAAGTGGATTTATTACTTCTTCACTATACTCCTCATCTAAAGTATCTCCTCCAATAACAGGTATATATTCATTGTTGTTTATAAAAGTAACATTATTGCCACTAGTATTATTGTTTTGATTTTCTGAACGCACTTTATAATAATAATTTAGAATTTGTATTAACCCTATTACCACCAATATTGAAATTATAATTTGCCAGATTAACTTTCTGTTTTGATTATACCATCTTATAAATCTATTCATAATTCTCCCTTCTTATTTTTAAGAATTATGGTAATTATCTTTTATCTGTGAAATATAATTCATTTGTTTTTCTGCAATTTGTTCTGCTTCTTCATTAGATCTTCCAGCACTTATTAGTGAAGCTTTTATTTTTTGTTTATATTCAGTTCTATTTTTTTCTGTACCATAAGCAGAGTCCGAAATACCTGTTTCTAATGCTGCAGCCCTTGCTTTTGCTTCATTAGATAGATCAATTCCTGGATCACTTATTTTCATTGCTGCTGCTATTTTTTCTGGATCCGTTATTCCTAAAGTCACAAATTGATTTATATCATTTTGCAAGTCGCTTTTACTTTTTCCTTTATATAGTCCTCTTATATCTGGATTTTTCCATAATGCATCTGTATTATCTAATATTGCTTTTGCTTCTAGAGAATAGAAATCTTCTCTATAACTTGTTTTTATATTTTCTCCTTTCTTTATTGCACTTCCTGCAAGCCCACTACCTCCTAAATATCCTGCTGCAGCTCCTGCTCCTGCGTATTTTGCAACATTGCTTAAGTCTCCTGTTGCTACTCCTACTCCTAAGCCTACCATTCCTGCTGTTACTCCTAATGCTACTCCTGCACTTTTCTTTAAAGCTTTCTTTGCAATTTCTCCTTTTTTAGCATTTAATTTCCTAAATTTAGATGGCACAACTTCTTTCAACAATTTTTTCCTATTTAGCTCTGTTCTTCCTAAATTGCCCCACATTCCTGAGTTTCCACCTGTTGCTTCTCCTGCTTGGTTTCCGCCACCTGGTACTGAATTTCCGCCTCCTTGTGCTGGGTTTCCACCACCTGGTGCTGAATTTCCGCCTCCTTGTGCTGGGTTTCCACCTCCTGGCGCTGAATTTCTGCCTCCTGGCGCTGAATTTCTTCCTCCTGGCGCTGGACTTCCTAAAACTCTATCTGATGGAGAGCTTCCAAAGAATTTTGGTGGTTTTGATTCTTTTGCTTCTGCTTCTTTTCCTGCTTTTTGCCCCATTTTGTTTATTGCATTCATTACTAATGCTCCTCCTGCTGCTGCTCCTAGTTGTCCTACTGTGTTTGCTTTATCAAATCCAAATAATTTTCTAAAGAATTTTTCTGCTGGTACCATAAATCCTATAGCTACTACTGCATATAACGGGTTCTCTTCTACCAGTGATTGTGCAGAAGTTATTAGCATAAAATATAGTATCAAATGTATTACTTGTATTAAGGCATTAAACACATACTCTCTTATCCATGTTGTAAATGCTTGTGCTTGTCCATCTTTTATTTTATCTATTGGATATGTTAATGCAATTAGTGGTGCTATCATTGTAAAAAATGCCATATATAATAACCTTTTTAGATATTGGAATGTAAATATAAATGTTAAAACTACAAGTGCTATATATATAATAGTATATCCAAAAGTGGTAGTAAAATCTTGTGGGTTTTCTCCTCCCACGCTATTTCTGATTTTAGTCATAAATATATCTACTCCTTGAGAATCTAAGATTTCCACAGAAAACACTTTTGTTAATTCACCTGTAATCCATAATACTCCTGCCATTATGTAATGAAGTACAAAAAGTAAACATATTGCTACTACCCAATTATTTATCATTTTTTTATATTTTGCTTTATCTTCACCTGTGCTACTTATTATTATTCTAATTCCTATATATACTAGTACTGATAGCAAACCTACTAATGATACTGTTCTTAGTACTCTATACCATGTTGCTACTGTGTTTTGCAATATTGATGCTGAACTTTCTCTTTCTTCTCCTGTTTTTTGATTAATTACGCCTTTATATAAAGTATATTCTATTGAAGTATTCTTTTGAGCCCCCGCATCCGTGACAGTTTCTATTCTCTGCAAAAGATATATATTTCCTTCATTTTCCCATATTATATTGTTCGTACCAGTGATAGCTTGGTTCGCTATTATAAAAAGTCCTTTATATATCCCATTCAGTTCTGCATCAGTTGGTGTTCTTGCAGTTTTAGGGTTATATCCATAGTCATATGCCCCTGTTCCTCTTAGTGCTTCTTCATCTTTCTCCTCTCTTACTTGTGCTAATTCATCCCCTTTAGGATCCAAAAGGCCACCGCTCGTATAGCTAGTTTTGTCAAAGCCTAATTTCTCAGAATCATCTATAGATGTTGGACCAGTTATCTGAACACTATCCATGGGATCAAGAAAATTAATATCTAAACCCGGAATTCTGTTTGAAAATATTGCAGCTGGTGAATATCTTATTTCATAGTCATCAGCAGTAACACCCCCTGCATCTGTCTGTGTTTTTACATCTCCATAACCCAAAAAGACATCTTGTAACATTTTTATTCCCAAATCCGCTATTCCACAAAGTAGTTGAAAAATAGGCGTAAATAATGCTCCTCCTATTTCATCTGTAGCAATTACTATATTACCTGGAATTGCTGTTGTAAAAATGGAAACCACAATTATTAATACTAAAATTATTTTTTTTACTTTTGAATTAATAAACTTATTCATATTAATATGCCTTTCTAAATGAATAAACTAATATAATTATATTATATCATCTTTTTATGTAAATTGTAATCTTTTGGTAATAAATTTCTAACTATTATAATTTCTCTTTAATTCATCAATATATGTCATCATAGTTTGTGCTGTTTTGTCTGGAGTTGGATCTTGACTATATCTTACTAAAGATGCTTTTATTTTTTCTTGGTATTCTGCCCTATTTTTGGCATTGCCATATGCAGAATCTGAAATACCAGACTCTAATGCCGCAACTCTTGCTGCTGTTGAATTATTGATATTGTGTGATATTTTTAATTTCATTGCTGCTGCTATTTTTTCTTTATCTGTTACTCCTAATGTTACAAACTCATTTACATCTTCTTGTAATTTCTTTTTACTCTTTCCTTCATATAGTCCTCTTATATCTGGATTTTTCCATAATGCATCTGTATTATCTAATATTGCTTTTGCTTCTGGAGAATAGAAATCTTCTCTATAACTTGTTTTTATATTTTCTCCTTTCTTTATTGCACTTCCTGCAAGCCCACTACCTCCTAAATATCCTGCTGCAGCTCCTGCTCCTGCGTATTTTGCAACATTGCTTAAGTCTCCTGTTGCTACTCCTACTCCTAAGCCTACCATTCCTGCTGTTACTCCTAATGCTACTCCTGCACTTTTCTTTAAAGCTTTCTTTGCAATTTCTCCTTTTTTAGCATTTAATTTCCTAAATTTAGATGGCACAACTTCTTTCAACAATTTTTTCCTATTTAGCTCTGTTCTTCCTAAATTGCCCCACATTCCTGAGTTTCCACCTGTTGCTTCTCCTGCTTGGTTTCCGCCACCTGATGCTGAATTTCCGCCTCCTTGTGCTGGGTTTCCACCACCTGGTACTGAATTTCCACCTCCTGGCGCTGGGTTTCCACCACCTGGTACTGAATTTCCACCTCCTGGCGCTGGGTTTCCACCTCCTGTACCTTCACCTGATTCTGGACTCGTTTCTCCTATATTTGTACGCACAGGTGCAGGACTTCCTAAAACTTTATCCGCTGGAGAACTTCCAAAGAATTTTGGTGGTTTTGATTCTTTTGCTTCTGCTTCTTTTCCTGCTTTTTGTCCCATTTTATTTATTGCATTCATTACTAATGCTCCGCCTGCTGCTGCTCCTAATTCTCCAACTGTTTCTGCCTGGTTAAATCCAAATAACTTTTTAAAGAACTTCTCTGCTGGTATCATAAATCCAATAGCAACTATTGCATATACTGAATTAAACAAATGATTTGTGTCTGACGTTAAATCTACAGCAGAAGTTATTAGCATAAAATATAGTATCAAATGTATTACTTGTATTAAGGCATTAAACACATACTCTCTTATCCATGTTGTAAATGCTTGTGCTTGTCCATCTTTTATTTTATCTATTGGATATGTTAATGCAATTAGTGGTGCTATCATTGTAAAAAATGCCATATACAATAACCTTTTTAAATATTTAAATGTAAATAAGAATGTTAGAAATACTAGTGCTAAATATATAATTGTATCTGCAAATACATCACTAAAATCATCGGGAGTTTCATCACCTATTCGGTTTCTAATGCCACTCATCCATTCATCTACACCATTTTCATCTAATATATTCACTGAAAATACATTAGTTATTTCTTCTGTAATCCATAACACTCCTGCCATTATATAATGAAGTACAAAAAGCAAACATAACGCCGCCACCCAATTGTTTATCATCTTTTTGTATCTTGCTTTGTCTTCACCTGTACTGCTTATTATTATTCTAATTCCTATGTATACTAATACAGATAATAATCCTACTAATGCCACTGTTCTTAATACTCTATACCATGTTGCCACAGTGTTTTGTAGTATTTTTGCTGACGATACTTTAGTTTCTCCTGACACAGATTGAGTATTCTCTCTATAAGCCGTTAAAATATATGTCTTATTAGATGCTGTGTTTTGATTAAGTTCTTGAATAATGTAATAATTTTCTTGCTCTCCATCCCCGTTTTCATCATACGTCCATGTATATACCGTGGCAGATCTAAGATCTCCTGTTGTAAATATTGTTCCTAAGGCTGCTTTTGCTTCCGCAGATAATTCCTTTCTCTTTCCTTTATCATATCCGTATTTTCCTACCATATCTGTAATTTTCTGTTCTACTTTATTCATATCTACTTTTTGACCAGGAAGAAAATTTACCGTTTCTGAACCAGCTATTTTCTCAGGCTCTTTGTCATTTTTTTCTATAGTTAATGTATAATCATCCATTGGATTAATAAAGTTAACATCTAAAGCAGGAACTCTATTTGAAAATATAACCGCTGGTGAATAATAGAATTTTCTTTCTTTTCCTACTGATACATTAGAAGTCTCTATTGTACTTTCTGTTATATCACCATACCCTATAAAAAAATTTTGTAACATACTCATTCCTAAATCGCCTATTCCACAAAGCAATTCAAAAAAAGGCTGAAAAAGTTTGCCCCCAACTACATTTGCCCAATCAAAAAAACCTGCTTGTGTAGTTGTTGGAAATATTGAACACATAATTAAATTAAAAACTAGAAAAATTAATAATATCCTTTTTGTAATAGCTTTTTTCATTTAATAATTCCCTCTCATGAAATGTTACTAATTATTTGCTACTAATTTATTTAAGTTTGTTTCAACAAATTCAAATTCTTTTTTCGTTGGTGTAATTTGTATAATTGCAGTATCTGAACCTACTTTAAGCAGACCTTCTCCTCTTAGGCATGTAACTAAAAAGCTTGCTTCTCCTTCGCTTAGTTTGAATACTTCTTTTAAGTAATTTATTTCTGATTTATCTTGTGCTAAAAATAGTTTTGTATCTGATGATGTAAGTACTGCTTGAGCTTCTGGTTTTTCATAAAAGTCTTGAAATCTTTGTGAAACTATTGCAAGTGATACATTTCTTTTTCTTGCACGTCTTGCCATTGTATTTAAAAAGTCAACTGCTTCTGGGTAAGGTAATAACATCCATGCTTCGTCAACTAAAACTCTTTTTTTAGTTGCTTTTTTTCTATCTTCACTGTTCTTTTTAACATATTTTTCCCATATCCAAGAAAGAAGTATTTGCTGTGCAAGTGGTCTTGCAAACCTCTCCTCTAGTCCAGAAATATCTAAGTTAATAAATGGTATATCGTCCAACAATTCAAATGTAGATTGTCCATCAAAATATGCCATTTGTCCGTTATATTCTCTAATATATTGTTTCATAACTTTTAGTAAGTAACTATAATGGAATTGATAGTTTGAATCTGTATTTTCTTTTGCTTTTTTTATTAATGTTTTATACCATGACCCTATTGTTGGCATTTCTTTTTTTGCTTTAAATAAAATTTCACTTTTATATGGGTCATTAGATGCTTCGTATATGCTATTTGGGTCATTTGTTATTCCAACTCTTGCATATTCTTCTGCAACAGCCTCTGCTATAATTTGTTTTGTAAGCTCGTTTACTTCTTCGCTTCTTGTGCTACCTCTTGCCATGGTAAGCAACGCTTGCGTTACGTCCTCTATTTTATTTTCTACGTTTAAAACAGTTCTTTCTCTTCCCGTAATTTCGTCTTTTACGTTTTCTAATTCTATATCAAATAAATTTATAATTGTTTTAGAGCTTGGTCCTAAAACAACATTTATTCCTCCTAGGGCTTCTGCCACAACAGAATACTCTCCTTCTGCATCTAATGCTAAGCTCTCTATTCCCATAAGTACTGCTGACCTAGAAATTAATGTTTTCATTGTAACAGATTTTCCAGCACCAGATTTAGCAAATATTACCATGTTATAGTTTGTTAGGCTTTCATGGAAATTATCAAATAAAACCGGTACACCTGTTTGCTTATTAAAACCTAAAGGAATACCTGTTAAATGACCAACTTCTGATGTTGTAAATGGGAAAACTGTTGCCATAGAGTTACGATCAAACGTATGTACTCTTTTTATTTTATCGTTCATTAGTGGAACAGTAGATTTAAAACCATCTTCTTGCATTGCCCATGCAGATTTTATACCAACTAGGTTTTTAGACATTTCTGTTGCTAATAGCTTTGTATATGTATCTAAGCTTTGCAAATTATATGCAAAAAGGGTTGCAACTATTGAAGCCTCATATAATTTATTAAAACCAGAGGCTATTTGGTCTCTTAATGCCTCTGCTTCCACCCTTTTTTGACCTATTATGCTTTCTCTATTTATGTTTCCCCTATCTGCTGCCACAAGTCTTTCTGTTTCTAATTGATTTATAATTCTATTTAGTTCATTTTGTGATTTAGACTCTTGAATTGGTTTTATATATATAGCTGTATTAATATCCCCGAATAAATACATATCTCTAAATAATTCAGGAAAAGTACAAGAACGTGGCAAACTAGAAACAAAAAAGCTTCTTGCATACCTTGTTGTATTAGAAATAATTTCTAGATGGTCAATATTTGTGGCGTCAATTCCAGATGGTGCAATTAATTCTTTTATTGTTTTTTTCCTTAAAATTTGTAACTCTGGTTCTTGATTAATATTACTTGCTAGTTTTTCTTGTTCTTCTTGTTTTTTGTTTCTCCTCATTCTCTTCTCCTCCTTTTTTCTCTGTTCTTATCTTCTTAATAGCTTCTTTTGCTACTTCTTTTCCAACATATTTTTCGTTATCTTTAATAATACTTTCTGCAAGTTGAGCAACAAGTTCATCAAATGATGCCTGTTTTCTTTCTATAAGCTTTTCTTTTTCGCTTTTTACTTCTGTAACTGTTTCTTTTGCTTTTTCTATTGCTTTTCTTTCTATCTCTTTATCCAAAGCCCTCATTTTCTTTTCTAAAACATCTGGTGCTGTAGAATATCTTTCTAAATATCCTGAACTTAATGCCTTCTCTATTGTATAAACCTCTGCTTCATCACGATTATATGCCACATATAAAAGTTCTGCTAGTTCATCTGAGTTCATAACTCTACATTTCATACTACAAGCAAATAAAGATCTAATTAAAGCTTGTGCTCTAGTGTATAGCTCTGAGAAAACCATATTCCTTTTTTCTTCTTCATCTGTGATGTGTCCGCCTAACTCAGACGTATAATATGGAATAACTATGTAATAATGTTTTTTCAAAACATTTTTGTTTAAACTCATTTTTTCAATATTTTTTACAATATCTTCTCCATATTCATAAAGGTTTTGTAACCTTGCTAATTCCATTTTATTTTTTTGTAATTGAGCCTGGCTGTATGTTCCAGTTTGTATTAATTTATTATATTGTAATTGCTTTTTATCTAGTTCAGATTTTGTTTCTGCTAATTTTTGATTGTATTTTTCTATACTGCTTCCTATATTTATAGTTCTTGTTTGTGTGCATATTTGAATAGGATGTCTTAGTGTATTTAAAAACTGTACAAAACCTGCTTCTACTGATGATTTTTCCACTTCTGACATTAAATCGTAATTAATTCCTTCGCATTCTATTACCATTAAATATCTTGCTCCATTATTTTGCACAATCATATTATCTTCTATTGCATCAAATTCCATAAAATCAAATACTGACAGCTTGGTATATTCAGACACCTTTTGTACCTCTTTTGGTTCTACATTGCTACTTCTAGTTTCATTACTTTTTGTATTTGCACCTAAACCAATTTTTGCTTTTCTATTCATATTCCAATATACAAATACCAATGCTAAAATTACAAATATTAAAAAAATAGCTACAATTTCTAAAATCTCCATTATTCCCATTATTTTTTTACCTCCTTAGTATTAGTGTATAGGTATATTCTCTTTTTTCTTTTATAAAACTTAATTGCTCTTAGTATAACCTCATCTATTTTTTCTCCTCCTGCTTTTCTAGTTATTTCCAAAGCATTAGATTCCGGTATTTTAAATGTTGCAATGCAAAAGCCTATTACTCCAACCAATAGCATTAAGCCTACTCCAACATATGTTAAACCTAAAATACTAGAAAATATAAAATAAAAAATAGAGCCAACTCCTATTCCTATTGCTGTATAAATAAGAGCCTTTGTTGAAAATATATTTAATATTCTTCCTTCTCCCTTTAAATCTCTTGGAATTTCATGTGTAGCCATTTTTATCCTCCTTTGTACACTATTTGATAATTATATTATATCAAATATATATTGTAATTGTAATATTTTATCAAAAAAAATATATTTTTCACAGAAATGTAATATTCCTGTAATAAAATACATTAAAGTTGTTTATTTTCTAGTTTAATTTCGTGCAAAAAAAAACGTCTCTTATTTGTAAAGAGACGTTTAATTTTTATTTTACAGTACTTGCCCAATCGTATATTATCTTTGCTAAGTTAGATGCTGCGAATATTAATACTGCACCTATTAAGTATGGGAATAATGTTTTTTTGTATTCTGCTTTTTCTTCTGCGCTTCCCATCATATACTTGATACCTAATACAATCAACATAGCTACTGATACAATTGTACCTACAATTTGAATAATACCTGTTATTTGATTTCCCAAACTTTTAACTGAGTTACTTCCAGGTCCAGTAATATTTGGATTAACATCTCCTGGAGTAAAAGCAAAAATGGTTGGTACTATCATTATAAGAATCAACATAGCTATTACTAATGTAGAGATAATTTTAGTTTTCATATTTTTTCCTCCTTCTCATTTTATTAATATATATTTTTTCTCTTACTTTTTGAGAAAACATTGATAACTTTTTAATATTCATGTTTTTCATCCGGATCAGCCGGAATTATGCCATCTCCTTCTTCTCCTTCCCATGTATACACTCCATTTGAATCTAAATGTGATCCATCTAGTACTACATCTTTACCTCCTTTTTGTTGAGCAAATTCGACTGTTACTTTCCATATTGTAAATGCCCCAAATACTACTATGCAACCTACTACAAATGGTATAATGGCTTCTTTTAATTTCGCTTTATCATTTGCACTTGCAAGCATAAACTGTATACCTAGTATCATTGCTACAATAACTGCTATAATTATCCCCGTTATAAGAAGTACATTATAGATAGTATCAGAAGTACTTTTTAGTACTGTAGTATTCATTACTGAACCAACAGGCTCACCATGCCCTAAAAACTCACTTCCACCTTTAAAAATATTATCTATTGCCATTGAAGGTTTTGGACCAAAAAAAACTGATATAAACATAATTAGTATTAATAATATAATTATTTTTAAAAAAAAATTTTTTTTCATTTGGCTCATCCCCTATCCTTAGTTGTTATAATAAAACATTTTATAAATAATATTAACAAGATTTGAAGCTGCAAATACTAACATAGCACCTATAAAATATGGTAATAATCTTTCTTTATACTCAGCTTTTTCTTCTACACTACATACCATATACCTTATTCCTATAACCATAAGTGTTCCAACTGAAACTATAGTACCTACGATTTGAATAAATCCAGCCATTCTTTCTCCATAGTCCTCTATATATCCCCCGCCTCCACTTTGTATTGGATTAGGCTTATATAAACCTGGATCAAAAGTATCGTCTACTATTATGGTAGTCTCATTATCTCCAGCTCTAACGTAATTTGGATATAATATAAATAAAAATGCTATAATATAAATTATTATAAAAATTACTTTTTTTAATATATTCATTTGGATATTTGCTCCCATTAAACAATTTATATACTACTCTTATATTATATATTATAACATACATCTACATTTTTTAGCAAGCTTTTCTTTATTCTAGCAAAAAGATAAAATATTGTAAATAGTTTTTTAATATTTTTATAGTAAATCAAATTCATATTTTAAACAAATAAAGATGCATAAAATATGCACCTTTATTTGCTCTCTATATTTTTATAAATTTTTTTATTATTTCTTTTCATTAGTTTTTCATTATAATATTTTGCTATTAGTTTATCTAATTCTATGCTTAATCTATATGTTTTGGCATAATTTTTTTCATTTGTTATACTTTCATTCAATTTTCGTCTTAGTTCTAGGATTTCTTCATCTAACATAGATAATCAACTCCTTTTTTTCAGGTTTTTTCTTTAGTATATTAATAAAATACCATATTTTTACATTTAGGTCAATAAAAAAACAGCAAAAAGGCTGTTTTTAGGGCAACTTTCATATGCCAAATTTCTTTTTTTTATAACATCTGTTTGGGTTTTATATGTTTTTTTATTATGTTATGCCAAGAATTTTTAAAAAAAGACAAATTGGAATTTGAATGGGAAGTGAGAAGTGGGATGTGAGAAGTGGGAAATTAGGGTAAGCCTAAAAATGCATAGCCCTAATAAGCACACCTCACACTTCGTACCTCTCACATCTCAATTAAATGTTAAATATAGGAATTTATATAGGCATATAACATTTTTCTTTTAAGAATTTCTTAATTTGCTTTTCGTCTTTTCCCTCATAGTATGAAATAAGCAAGTTTTTAAATTCTTCTGTGAGCTCTGTAGGAATTGCTAATATTCCTTTTCCCCTTGAAATTAAAAAATGGTTACAAAATATTACTGAGCTTCTTTTATTTCCATCAATAAACACTTGCTTTTTCATTGTATATAATAAAAGTTCGACAGCTTTATCTATATCTTCCATTTTACTATTTATAATTTCTTCTAATTCCTCTTTTATTATGCTCTCGATTGGCAAGGCTGGTTTCCATTTTGTTCCGCCTATACTTACGGGAACATTCCTAACCTTACCTGCCGTATAATAAAATCCCTCTTCTATTATTTTGTTTATTTCACATAATAGTGTAAAGTTACTATCACTTAAAATAACGTTTTTATTTAATATAAATTCCCACGCATGCTTTAAATTTAATATCTTAAGAACATCTTCAGATGTCATATTATTTACTTTTCCGCCTTCAATAATACTTTCTGTATCTGCAAATGTAGTTGCAACTCCTTCTAATATAGCCTGTTTATAAATAGTATCTACTAAATTTCTCTTCGCAAAATCTATGTTTTGTTCTACTTCTTGAGAAAGTTCTGTTTCAACATAATTTAATTGTTTCAATTTCTTCATTATATCCCTTATTTGCTTTTTTATTTTCTTTGCTTCTATGCTATTATTCAATACTAAATTGTATAATTCATCAGAATATTCTCCAACATATTTAGTTAAAGATATTCCATTCTCTCTATAATGTACATATATATATTTATTTGAATTATTCTCCCTTATTTCTACTGCACCATAAATTAGCGATTGTAATCTATTCTCAAGGTTTTGCTTTTTTTGAACAAGATTTGCTATTTCAATTTTTTCTTCCATTTTATCCTCCTTAAAAATGTGGAACTTTTTTTGTGCTTTTTTATCTTTTTGTTTCACATTCTATTTTAGCATAAAATCCAGAAATGTGAAACTTTTTTTATATTTTTTTCAATTTTGTTTCACATTTTTTATTAATACAATACTAGAAATTAAAAATATTATTAAAGAAAGTATTTGTGATATTCTTATATCTCCTAACATTAAACTATCTGTTCTTAAGCCTTCTATTATCATTCTTGCAAATGAATATAAAACTAAATACATAAGTGTTATTTGTCCTTTATATTTTCTTTTTTTAGATATTGCTATTAAAAATATAAAAATTAAAAATGTTGCTATTGATTCATATAAGAATGTTGGGTGTACTTCCAAATATTTTCCTTCTTCAATTATACCCATCCTCCATGGAAGATTTGTAGCTCTTCCATATGCCTCTTGATTTACAAAATTTCCCCACCTTCCTATAGATTGTCCGAAGCGCAAGGCATGGTGCTATAAAATCTAATAAATCTAATAAATTTATTTTTCTTTTCTTACAAAATATGTAACATGTAATTGCTCCACCTATGATTCCTCCATATATTGCTAGTCCTCCATTTCTGAAGTTTAAAATTTGAATAGGATTTGATAAATAATATTTTGCATTGAATATAACATAATATAACCTTGCAGAAAGAATTGTTATTGGTATTAAATATATACTCAAATCTAGAATATCAGAGAATTTAATACCAAATTTTCCGTCTCTAATTTTAAATATTATTAATGCAAGTATAAAAGCAAAAATAATAAAAATAGCATACCAATAGATAGAAACTCCACCTATTGTAAATGCTATTCTTGATATTTCTAATTTTAAATTAAATAACGGAAATGTGATTGTGTGCATAAATATTCCTCTTATTTATTCTTTACTATTGATATTACAGTTTTATTTTTGTCAAATACATCATTTAGGATTTGCATTGCAAATTCTGGCTTTATTTGCTCATAATTTTCTAAGTAGTCAAAGCTATTTATCCCCTTGAAATAGTCTGATACAAACATTCTTACTATATCTGACACATTGTTAAATTCTTTCACCGCTGTACCATATAACATATTTTTAATTCTTTCGAAGTGTTCTTTTTCTATTCCTTCTTTTTTTATTCTTTCTATTTCTTCATTAATTTTATTTAATATAGTTTCTGGTTCTTTTGACACACCTGTTATAGCTATATGTGCATAGTTTTCTTCAAATTCATATTCTAAATATGGTTCTGAGTTTAGAAGTTCATTTTCATATAATTCTTTATATAGTTTCGAACTTTTACCTATAATCATATTTAATAATATTTCGATAGCTATATGTTTTTTTATTATATAATCTTTTTTGTCTATTGCAGAAGTTTGTGCTAAGTTTTCATCTTTTATACCAATTACAAATAAAGGCATACTAACTTCCATACTAACTTCTGCTTTCTTTTTAACAATTTCTTTTGGCTCTTCTTCAAACATTCTTTTTATTGTTCCTTGCTCTGGTTTTTTTATTAATCTTTTCTTTACTTCCTCAATTAGTTTTTCTGGCTCAAAATCTCCTGAAAAGCACATAACCATATTTGATGGATTGTAAAATGTATTATAACATTTATACAACACATCTTTATCTATTTTAGATATTGACTCTACAGTTCCTGCTATATCTATTTTAATTGGGTTATTCTTATACATGCATCTTATTGCATTCATATATACTGCCCATTCTGGGTAGTCGTCATACATATTTATTTCTTGGCCAATTATTCCTTTTTCTTTTTCTACATTTTCATCTGTAAAATATGGATTTTGTACATAATCCATTAGTTCATCTAATGCTGGATAAAAATTATCTGTTGCTTCAAATAAATATGCTGTGTGGTTAGTTGTTGTATAGGCATTAGCATTAACTCCTAATGCAGTTAAAGTATCTAAACTATTTGTTCCATTTTTTTGTTCAAACATTTTATGCTCTAAAAAATGTGCCACGCCATCTGGAACTTCTGTTACTTCTTTTTCTCCTGGAATTATAAATTTGTTATATATTGAACCATAATGTGTTGCCCAAATTACATATTTTTTTCTTATTCCTTTTTTAGGAATTACCATTACTGTTAAGCCATTGTCTAATTTTTCTACATATAGCTTTTCTTTTACATTTAAATTTTCTATAACTTGCATTTTGTTCTCCTTTTTATTAAATTGTAATTTGTTTTATTAAAATTATTTTTTTAATCTGTAGGGGTCGCACCCCTAGGCGACCCTTAAATATTTATATGCGGGTCGCCGTGGGCGGCGACCCCTACAATGTTTGCAATAATTTTACACATTCAAACTCCAGTTTACCTAATTTCTCAAAAAATAAATTGTATTTATATTTATTTTATTAGCTACATCTTTTACATCTTCCATTGTTACTTTATTTATTTTTTCTATATATTCTTCGAAACTTATTTGTTTTTCTGATAATTCTTGTCCAATGTAGTATATTATTTCAGAATCCTGCTCATCTTGAATTGATTGTATTCCTGAGATTATATATTTTTTTCCGTTTTCTAAGTCTTCCTCTGTAAATTTTCCTTGTTTCATTTCGTCTAATTGCTCTCTTATAATTTTTAAAGCTTTTTCATAGTTATCTATTTCTATTCCACATCTTATATATATATTATTTTTTTGTTTTATATAATTTGATCTTGCAGTGTATGCCAAACTTGCTTTTTCTCTAACATTTTGAAACAACTTAGATGTTGCACTTTCTCCTAAAATAACATTATATAACGATACTGCAAATTTTTTATTGCAATCACCTTCTAAAACATCTAATCCTAATACCAATTTTCCTTGTGAGATATCCATTTTTTCTTGTACTACATTTTCTTCTTTATTTTCTTGCAAAGTATTGCTTTGTAGATTCTTAAATTCTCTTTCTTTTAATTTTCTAATATTCTGATTATTAGTAATGATTTTTTCAACGTTTTTTTCTTCTAATTCCCCCGAAACAAATATATCTATTTTTCCTGTGTTTATTACCTCAAGATAGTATTTATATAAATTAATCTCATCTATTTTGCTTAAGTCTTCTACATATCCATATTTATATAATCCATAAGGTTTATCTTTATACATCTCTTCTATACATCTGTTAAAAGAGTATTGGTCTTTGTTATCTATTTTTGATTCGACTAAAAGTTTTATATTATTTTTCTCGGCCTCTACGTATTCTTTCTTAAATCCGCTTTTTTCTGTTAGCGGATTTAAAATTGTTTCTAGTAATAGTTCTATACTTTCTTTGAATAAATCTTTATTAATATTTTTTGGTATAAATTTATCATTTAATGCTTCCAAATAAAATTTTAATACATGGTTGTCTCCTATTTTTTCTATACCGCAATCGAAACTTGCTCCATACATATTTTCTAATTTTTCAGATATTTCTTCTTGGGTTTTTATAGTAGCCGTTCCTCTTTTAAGTACTGCTGGTAATAAACTATTAAAAGTAACTGTCTTTCTGTTTAACGGTAATGTAATAAACACTGCCATTAAATTTGTTTTAAATTTATTTGTTTCTATAAAATGCAATTTTATTCCTTGCTTAATTTCTTTATTTGTGTAAGACATTATTTCCTCCTTAAATTGTAATCTATTATATTTTTACCTAATGTATAATTTTTTATTCTTTGCATGATAAATTAGAAATTGTTTTTGAGAAGTGAGAAGTGGGATGTGAGAAGTGTGAAATTAGAGCAAAGCCTACGAAGCGTGTCCCTAAAATCTCACATCTCACCTCACACATCTCACCGCTAATTTCCAATTTAATTTAACATTTCTTTTACTATTTCGTTAATTGTTTTTCCATCTGCTGAGGCACCCATTTTTTCTTTTGATGCTTTCATAACTTTTCCCATATCTTTTATAGATGTTGCTTCTACTTCTTTGATAATTTGTTTTACTATTTCTTTTATTTCGTCTTTAGTTAATTGTTTTGGTAAATATTCTGATATAATTTCTATTTCTTCTTTTACTTGGTTTATTAAATCTTCTCTTCCACTTTTTTCATAATCTTCTAGTGAATCTTTTCTTTTTTTAGATTCTTTCGCTATAATATCCATTATTTGTTTATCATCTAGTTCTATTTGCTTATCCTTTTCGACTTGAAGTATTGCAGCTCTAATCATTTGAATGACATTCTTTTTTAATATTTGCTTTTCTTTCATTGCCTCTTTAAGGTCTTCTAATAATCTTTCTTTTAACATATTTATTTCCTCCTTTAAAAATTTTATATAAATTCCAACAAAAAAGGTGAAAAGTCAAAATATACTACTAACCTCTCACCTCTAATTTCTATTTTAAAATTTTCTTTTTCTTGCTGCTTCTGATTTTTTCTTTCTTCTTACGCTAGGTTTTTCATAGTGTTCTCTTTTTCTAACCTCTTGTAATACTCCATTCCTAACGCATTGTCTTTTA
Organism: uncultured Clostridia bacterium; assembly: GCA_944391865.1. Classification (GTDB taxonomy): domain Bacteria; phylum Bacillota; class Clostridia; order TANB77; family CAG-508; genus CAG-452. The sequence continues at coordinate 71,172 of CALXVD010000001.1, read as the reverse complement.
AATCTTTTTAATGCATCTTCTATATTACCATTATTAACTTTTATCTCTGCCACTTAATTCCCCTCCCCTCACTACTGCTATCTCTACATTTATGTGGGATTTTAAACTTTTAATATTATATCGTAAAATCAACTAATTGTCAACGGTATTTTTACATTATGGTATTTGGAAGATATTTACATTTATTCTGCCGTATAAAATGTAATTTGTTGTTGTGATGTGTGAGGTGCGAAGTGCGAGGTGTGCTTTTTAGGGATAGGCTACGTAAGGCTTCCCCTAGTTTCACACTTCCCACATCCCACTTCTCACTTCTCATATAAATTACAATTTATTTGATAAAAACTAAAAGGAAAATGCTAGGACTTGCACTCCTAGCATTTTTACATAACTCGAATAACTTTTTGTTGCTTAAGCTATATTTAGAATAGCTTATATTAAATTATATGTCAATACTATTTATCATATTCAAATAAATCTCCTAGTGGTTTTGCTTCGTTTAATCTTTTTATTGCTTCTGCAAATAGCGGTGCTATTGAAACTACTTTTATTTTATCTATCATTTTTTCTGGTTCTATCGGAATAGTATTTGTTACTACTAATTCTTTAATTGGTGATTTTTCTATTCTCTCAATTGCAGGTCCTACTAAAACTCCATGTGTTGCTCCTGCATAAATTTCTTTTGCTCCATGTGCTTCTAAAATATGTGCTGCTTCTACTAAAGTTCCTGCTGTACTTACTTCATCATCAAATATAACTGCTGTTTTTCCTTCGATATCTCCTATAATATTTGTTGCAACAGCATTATCATTATTTGATTCTCTTCTCTTATCTATTAATGCAAGTGGACATTCAAAAAATTTAGAATATTTATATGCTTTTTTTGAGCTTCCTGCATCTGTTGCAACTACAACCATATCTTTTAATTGTTTACTTTCGAAATATTTCTCTAACAAATGTTTTGCTGTTACTCTGTCGCATATTATATTAAAATATGCCTGGATTGCTGGGTTATGCAAGTCACATGTAAGTACATGATTTACTCCTGCAGCTTCCAATAATGTTGCCATTAGTTTTGCTGTTACTGGAACTCTAGATTGGTCCTTTTTATCTGATCTTGAGTACATAAAATATGGTAAAACTGCTGTTATTCTTCTGGCTCCAGCTCTTTTTGCTGCTTCAATAGTTATTAATAACTCCATTATTCTTTCATTTACTGGTGGCTGGGTTGTTTGAACAATATAAACATCTTGCTCTCTTACAGTTTCTTTTAATTGTACAAAATTATTATCATTTGCAAATTTAAATGAGTCCTTCTTTCCCATTTCGATTCCTAAATTATCACAAATCTCTTTTGTAAAATCTTCTGCAGAATTGCAGGCAAAAACTTTAATATCTTTCATTTTATCCCCCTATTTAAATATTTTGTCGGATTTTAACATCTTTATTTTAGCATTAGATTTATGGGATTTCAATATATAATTTGAATTTATTTTTATTATAAAATTAATTGTAATTTAGCGGTGAGATGTGTGAGGTGGAAGGTGGGAAATTGGAAATGATTAAATTATTTTTTTAAATCTCTTCGCGCTACTCTACAATTTATAGTGTGTTAATAAAATCAGTTAAAATACATCAATTTATGAAGCGACGAATGTGATTGGAGTGTTTGTGCAATTCTTAAGGAAAATTGAAGGAGGAAGCGGGAGACTTAAGAGGCCTCGCTTAAATTTAACGCTAGAATTGCTAAAACACGTATTGAGCCGAGGAGCCTGAATAAATTTATGTTTTTAACTGATCAATCTTAATTTTAGCGATTTCTCTGAAGGGTGGGTCGCCGAGGACGTCGACCCCTACAAATATTTGCAATTAATTTAATCAAATAAATCTAAATTTATATTTATACAACAAAACAGAGGAGAAATAAATTCCCCTCTGTTCGTTTTATTCTACTGATTCTCCTGTTTTATTTTCTTGTTCTTCTGTATTTATATGAATATTTCTGTATATTGACATTCCTGTACCTGCAGGTATTAATTTTCCTATAATTACATTTTCTTTTAGTCCTATTAATGAATCTACTTTTCCTTTTATTGCAGCTTCTGTTAATACTCTTGTTGTTTCTTGGAATGATGCTGCAGATAAGAAACTTTCTGTTGCAAGTGATGCTTTTGTTATTCCAAGTAGTACTCTTGTTCCTTTTGCAGGTGTCTTTCCTTCTGCTACAACTTTTTCATTTTCCTCATTAAATTCATTAATATCTACTAGTGAACCAGCAAACATTGAAGTATCTCCATTGTCTTCTACTTTTATTTTCTTAAGCATTTGTCTTCCAATTACTTCTATGTGTTTATCGTTGATATCAACACCTTGGTTTCTATATACTTTTTGTACTTCTGAAATCAAGTATTTATATACTCCTTCTGGTCCTTTTATTGCAAGTATTTCGTTTGGATTTATTGATCCTTCTGTAATTGGATCACCTGCTTTTATTTCATCTCCATTTTTTACTTTTAATTTAGAGCCGAAGCTGATTACATAAGTTTTAGAGTTATCTTTACTTGTAATTGTTACTTCTTTTCTCTTTTTAACTTCTTCTACTTTAACTGTTCCATCGATTTCTGAAATTACTGCAAGTCCTTTTGGTTTTCTTGCTTCGAATAGCTCTTCAACCCTTGGAAGACCTTGTGTTATATCTCCTCCTGCAACACCACCTGTATGGAATGTTCTCATTGTAAGCTGTGTACCAGGTTCACCAATTGATTGTGCAGCGATTATACCAACTGCTTCTCCTATATTTACTTCTTTTCTTGTTGCAAGCCCCATACCATAACATTTTGAACAAACACCATGTTTTGTTTTGCATCCTAGAACTGAACGAACTTCTACTTTTGTTATTCCTGCTTTTATTATTTTTTCTGCAATATCTGGTGTGATTAATGTGTCCGTATCTGCAAGTACTTCTTTTGTTTCAGGATCTACTATATTGTGAAGAGGATATCTACCAACTAACCTTTCGTCTAGTTTTTCTATTATTTGGTTTCCGTCTTTTATATCTTCTATTTCTATACCTTCTGTTGTTCCACAGTCGTGTTCTCTTACAATTATATCTTGAGATACATCAACTAATCTTCTTGTTAAGTATCCAGAGTCTGCTGTTCTCAAGGCAGTATCTGCTAAACCTTTTCTAGCACCGTGTGAAGAAATAAAGTATTCTAGAACATCTAGTCCTTCTCTAAAGCATGATTTAATTGGTATTTCAACTGCTTTTCCTGATGTGTTTGCCATAAGTCCACGCATACCAGCAATTTGACGTAATTGGTTCATGTTACCTCTTGCTCCAGATTGAGCCATCATGTATATTGGGTTTAAGTCATCAAAGTTATCTTTCATTGCTTCTGTAACATCATTTGTTGCCTTTTCCCATACTTTAATGATAGAAGAATATCTTTCGTCTTCTGTTATTAAACCACGTTTGTATTGTTTTCCTATTTCTTCTACTTGTTTTTCACTGTCTGCTAGTATTTTCTTTTTAGCTTCTGGTACTGCAACGTCATGAACAGAAACTGTGATTGCACCTTTTGTAGAATATTTAAATCCTAGTGCTTTAATATAATCTAAAAGTTCTGCAGATCTGTTTAATCCGTGTTTATCTATACATTTTGCAATAATTGTTCCTAAGTTCTTTTTCATAACTGGAAAATCTATTTCTAAGTCGAATGCTTTTTCAGGATCTGTTCTGTCTACAAATCCTAAATCTTGTGGGATTTGTTCATTGTATATTAATCTTCCTATTGTTGCAATTATTGGTCTTGTTTGCTTTTCTCCGTTTATTTCTTTAGTTATTCTTACTTTAACTTTTGCATGTAGTCCTACATCTCCGTTTTGGTAAGCAAGTAATGCTTCATCTACATCTTTAAAGTACATTCCTTCGCCTTTTTCTCCGTCTATTTGCATTGTTAGGTAGTAGCTACCAAGTATCATATCTTGTGTAGGAACTGTAACTGGTTTACCATCTTGTGGTTTTAATAGGTTGTTTACAGATAACATTAAATATCTTGCTTCTGCTTGTGCTTCTGGAGATAATGGAACGTGTACTGCCATTTGGTCTCCGTCGAAGTCAGCATTGAATGCTGTACAAACTAATGGATGTAATTTTATTGCTCTTCCTTCTACTAATACTGGTTCAAATGCTTGTATACCTAATCTATGTAGAGTTGGTGCACGGTTTAGCATAACAGGATGGTCTGCAATTACTTCTTCTAATATGTCCCATACTTCTGGTCTTAATCTTTCTACCATTCTCTTTGCATTTTTTATGTTATGAGCAAGTCCTCTTCCTACTAATTCACGCATTACAAATGGTTTGAAAAGTTCTATTGCCATTTCTTTTGGAAGTCCGCATTGATAAATTTTAAGTTCTGGTCCAACTACTATAACTGAACGTCCTGAATAGTCAACACGTTTTCCAAGTAAGTTTTGACGGAAACGTCCTTGTTTTCCTTTAAGCATATCTGATAAAGATTTTAAAGGTCTGTTTCCAGCACCTGTAACTGGTCTTCCGCGTCTTCCATTATCTATTAAAGCATCTACAGATTCTTGTAACATTCTCTTTTCATTTCTTACAATTATTTCTGGTGCTCCTAATTCTAATAATCTTTTTAGCCTGTTATTTCTGTTTATAACTCTTCTATATAAATCGTTTAAATCAGATGTAGCAAATCTTCCACCATCTAATTGAACCATTGGTCTTAGTTCTGGTGGTATAACTGGAATAACACTCATTATCATCCATTCTGGTTTATTTCCAGATAATCTAAAACTTTCTACTGTATCTAATCTTTTTACTAGTTTTGCCTTTTTTTGTTCACTTGCTTTCTCTAGTTCTTTTTTCAATTTGTTTGATAATTTATCTAGGTCAACTTCTTGTAATAAAGTTCTTATTGCTTCTGCCCCCATTTTTGCTACAAATGAACCTTTACCATATTTTTCTTCTGCTTCTCTATATTCTTTTTCTGTTAGTACTTGGCATTTTGTAAGATCTGTTTTTCCTTTGTCAAGTACTATGTATGAGGCAAAGTATATAACTTTTTCTAGACTTCTTGGAGATATATCTAGTATTAATGCAACTCTACTTGGTATTCCTTTAAAATACCAAATATGAGCAACTGGAGCTGCAAGTTCAATGTGTCCCATTCTTTCACGTCTTACCTTTGATTTTGTAACTTCAACACCACATCTATCGCATATTATACCTTTATATCTTACTCTTTTATATTTACCACAATGGCATTCCCAGTCTTTGGTTGGTCCAAATATTTTCTCGCAGAATAGACCATCTTTTTCTGGTTTTAGAGTTCTGTAATTAATTGTTTCTGGTTTTTTTACTTCACCTTTTGACCATTCTCTTATCTTTTCATCTGAAGCTAAACCAACTTTTAATTTGTTGAATATCTCTAATTCATCTTTTACTTCTTTATTTTCCATTAAGGCTCTTTCCTCCTTCAAAAATTCGTGTGTACAATATCTCTAAAATTAAATATACACTGCTCGAACAATTCCTTCCTGTGATTTAATTTTATTATATTGCAGATATTCAGTTATGATTTTCAATACATTTTTTGCTAGCGTACGGACGGCTTTCTTGCCGTCCCTACAGAGTTTACAATGTCTTTTATGAAACGAAGCAAAATTGGTATATTGTGCATTTTAGTTGAAATAAAAACCGGAGGCGTGCGTGTGCACGTTGAGGATTTTTATTGAAAACAAAAATGTGCAAGATGCCGATTTTCATTCGTTTCTCTTTTATTCGTCTAAAATATCTTTGTCATTTAAAAGATTATCTGTTGCAAGGTCATTATCAAATATTTCAGAGTCTTCTCCTAAAGCTATGTCTTCTTCACTTAAGTCTTCTTCACTGATATCTTCATCAAATTCTTCTATGAAATCTCCTGAAATTTCCTCTTCATCTACAACTGCATCTTCTTCTGGCATAACTTTATTTAAGTCTTCTAGATTTAAATCTATCCCCTCATCTATGTTCTCTTTTAGTTCTAGTTCTTCATCATCTTCCGAATATAGGCGAACATCTAGTCCTAAGCTTTGTAATTCTTTTACTAATACTTTAAAGCTTTCTGGAACTCCTGGTTCTGGAACATTTTCTCCTTTAACAATTGCTTCGTATGTTTTTACTCTTCCTACTACATCGTCAGATTTTATTGTTAAGATTTCTTGAAGTGTATATGCTGCACCATATGCTTCTAGCGCCCAAACCTCCATTTCTCCAAATCTTTGTCCACCAAATTGAGCTTTACCTCCAAGAGGTTGTTGTGTAACTAAAGAGTATGGTCCAGTTGAACGAGCATGTATTTTATCATCTACTAAGTGGTGAAGTTTAAGCATATACATTACACCAACTGTGATAGGCTTGTCAAATGGTTCTCCTGTTCTACCATCATAAAGAATTGTTTTTCCGTCCTCTGATAATCCAGATTCTTTTAATAATTCTACTATATCTTCTTCTGTTGCACCATCAAATACAGGTGTTGCAACTTTAATTCCAAGCAATCTTGCTGCTGCACCTAAGTGAACTTCCAAAACTTGACCTAAGTTCATACGTGAAGGTACACCTAATGGATTTAATACAACATCAACTGGTGTTCCATCTGGCATAAATGGCATATCTTCAACTGGTAATATTCTTGAAATAACACCTTTGTTACCATGACGTCCGGCCATTTTATCTCCGACTGATATTTTCCTTTTTTGTGCTATATATACACGAATTACTTCATTTACCCCTGGTGCAAGTTCGTCAGAATTTTCTCTGTTATATACTTTTACATCAACTATTGTTCCTGCTTCTCCATGTGGTACTCTAAGTGATGTATCTCTTACCTCTCTTGCTTTTTCTCCAAATATTGCACGTAGTAATCTTTCTTCTGCTGATAATTCTGTTTCTCCTTTTGGAGTAACTTTTCCAACTAAGATATCTCCAGGTCTTACTTCTGCACCTATTCTTATTATACCGTTTTCATCTAAGTCTTTTAAGTTTTCTTCACCTATGTTTGGAATGTCTCTTGTTATTTCTTCTGCTCCAAGTTTTGTATCTCTACATTCGCAATCATATTCTTCTATATGTATAGATGTGTAAACATCTTCTTTTACTAATCTTTCACTTAATAGAATAGCATCCTCGTAGTTATATCCTTCCCAAGTTGTAAATGCTATAAGTACGTTTTTACCAAGTGCCATTTCTCCATTTTGTGTAGAAGGTCCGTCTGCAATTACATCATTTGCTTTTACTTTTTCTCCTTTTACAACTATTGGATGTTGATTAATACATGTTCCACCATTTGTTCTTTTGAATTTACGTAGTTTATATGTATCTTTTTCGCCTGATTTTGTTTTTATGATAATTTCGTCTCCAGTTACTTTTTCAACTACACCATCATTTTTAGCAAGTACTGTTATTCCAGAGTCCTTTGCAGCTTTGTATTCTATACCTGTTCCAACTATTGGAGAGTCTGTAATCATAAGTGGCACTGCCTGACGTTGCATGTTTGCTCCCATTAGCGCACGGTTTGCGTCATCATGCTCTAAGAAAGGAATCATTGCTGCACCAACAGATACTAATTGTTTTGGAGATACATCTATGTAGTCTACTTTTTCTGCTTCTACTTCTGTTACTTCGTCTAAGTATCTTACTCTTATCATTTTATGTACAAATTTTCCGTCTTTTGTCATAGGCTCTGTTGCTTGTGCAATTATGTATTCATCTTCTTCATCTGCTGTCATGTATCTTACTTCGTCTGTTACTCTATGTGTTTTTGGATCTATTTTTCTATATGGAGTTTCTACAAATCCATACTCGTTAATTACTGCAAATGTTGAAAGTGCAGATATTAACCCAATGTTTGGTCCTTCTGGAGATTCTATTGGGCAAAGTCTTCCGTAGTGAGTATAGTGTACGTCACGAACTTCGAATCCTGCTCTTTCTCTTGAAAGTCCTCCAGGTCCTAATGCTGAAATTCTTCTTTTATGTGTTAATTCTGATAATGGGTTTGTTTGATCCATAAATTGTGATAATTGTGAACTACCAAAGAATTCTCTTATTGATGAAGTTATTGGTTTTGTGTTTATTAATGTTTGTGGTGTTATGACATCTAGGTCTTGTATTGTCATTCTTTCGCGAACAACTCTTTCAAGTCTTGTAAGACCAATTCTAAATTGATTTTGTAATAGCTCACCAACACATCTGATACGTCTATTTCCTAAATGGTCAATGTCATCAACTTTTCCTAGTCCATATTGTAAATTTAGTAGATAGTTTACTGATGAAATCATATCTTCTGTAACAATATGTTTTGGAACTAATTCTTCTTCTCTTTCTTCTATTACTTTCTTTAGGTCTTTTTCATCTGTATTGTCTAATATATTTTTTAGTACTTCATAATTAACTAACTCTTTAATTTTTATTCCTAATTTGTCTATGTCAACATATGCTCTAATATCAACTGTACCATTTCCAATTACTCTTACTTTTTTATCATTTACTTTAACATCAACAATATTTATTCCTGAATCTTGAATTTCTTTTGCAACTTCTTTTGAAATAACTGCATCTTTTTCTACTAATATTTCTCCTGTTTCATTGTTTAGGATATCGTTATATGCTACCTGTCCTGCTATTCTTGATGCTAAATTTAATTTTTTATTAAATTTATATCTTCCTACTTTTGCTAAATCATATCTTCTTGGATCGAAGAATAAATTATTAAATAGGTTTCTTGCGGCATCAACTGTTGGAAGTTCTCCTGGTCTTAATTTTTTGTATATTTCAACTATTGCTTCCTCACTTGTTTTTACTGTATCTTTTGCAATAGTTGCAAGAATCTTTTCGTCTTCTCCAAATACTTCTATTATTTGGTCATCTGAAACTAATCCTATTGCTCTTAATAGAACTGTTACAGGTAACTTTCTTGTTCTATCTATTCTTACATAAAAAACATCATTGCTGTCTGTTTCATACTCAAGCCATGCACCTCTAATTGGCATAACCGTAGATTTATATAGTTTTTTACCTGTTTTGTCATAATCTGATTCATAGTAGCATCCTGGTGAACGTACAAGTTGGCTTACAACAACTCTTTCTGCACCATTAATTACGAATGTACCACTATCTGTCATTAAAGGGAAATCTCCTAAATAGATTTCTTGTTCTTTAATTTCTCCAGTTTCACGATTAATAAGCCTTACTTTAACATGTAACCTTGTTGAGTAAGTTGCATCTCTTTCTTTTGCTTCTTCTAAAGAATATTTAGTTTTTTCTTCCATATAATAATCGAAAAATTCAAGAACTAAATTACCAGAATAATCAATAATTGGTGAAATATCTTTAAGTACTTCTCCAAGTCCTTCTTTTACAAACCAATCATAAGAATCTTTTTGAACTTGAATAAGATTTGGAATTTCTATGAAATCTCCAATTCTTGCAAATGTTTTTCTTGTAGTCTTTTCGTATTTTAAGTCTTTTAACAAATAAATCAACTCCCTTATTTAGAGGTGGGAGGTGTGATGTGAGATGTGTGCCTTTCGCACTTCGCACTTCGCACTTCGCACTTCAATATTTTCTTGAGCAGATATATCTATTTAGAAATTCTAAGTTATTAAATTTCTAACTCCTAATTTCTAATCTCTAAACTAAACAAGGTCCCTCTTAAATATTAATGTATTATAATCCTCAAAACCGTACTGCCCTAAATAAGTTTCGATTTTTATAACCTGAATTAATATTTAATTCCTCCTTGTTTAATTATTTTAAACAACACAAAAAAGTGTAGGAGAAATATTTATTATTTTTACTCAATGGACGTATGTATCTCTTACGTCCCTACACTTTTTTTATTTTATTAATTTTATGATTCTATTTTTTTTATTTTAACCACCCTTATTGTATAAGAGCTACATATTCTTTGACAAAATATGTGCTGTATTATAATATCATATAAAAATGTGGCTTGTCAACATTTTGTAATAATTTTTTAATAATTTGGTATTATTTTTAAATCAATGTAATTATAAATTGCTTATTTTTATTTTAACAAATTATAATTTAGAGGTGAGAAGTGTGATGTGAGAGGTGTGAAGTGTGAGGTGTGCTTTTTAGAGCTAGGCTACGTAAGGCTTGCCCTAATTTCACACTTCCCACATCCCACTTCTCACTTCTAATTCAAATTCCAATTTATCTAATTACTATTTACAATTTTATTTATCTTTCCTAAAAATTCACCTATATTGGAACTAAACGCTCGTCCATAATTAATATGTTTATAATCATTGTTTTCGAAATCTATTTGCCATTCTCCAATAATATAATAATCATCAGTATTACAATTTTCTGGCAATTTACTAGCAAAATGTTTAGATGAATTTTCACATAATTCTAAAGTAAAATATCTTGGTATTTTTTCTGTTAATACTAGAGTAACATACTTTGCTTGTGAATAGTCTGTTAAAGGAGCTGGCATTGTAAAGTTAAACGCTTTTATATTATTGCTTAACATAGAATATGATATTTGAAAATCTGTTAGGTTAATTTCGATTTCTTTGTCAATTATTTCTACATCTTCCCTTTTGCTTAGTTCGTTTTTTAAATCGTTCCACATGCTATAAAAGTATTTCTGGATTACTTCTGGTCCTCCCATTAATAACTCATCCATTTTTGTCCAATTTTCAAATACCAAATCTCTTAACTTTCTATGTGCAAATAAATAATGAATGCTTGTCCTTACTTTCATATCAATCTCCTTTTGTATTTATATTTACCACATAATACCACTTGTAAATTTGCAGTAGAATAGCTAAAAAGCAATTTATTATGTATTAATTTACATAAGCTAATCTATTAGTTCGAAACCCATGTGTTTTTGAAGTTCTATATCTATTGTTTTTCTCACGTATAATCCATTCTCTTTGCAATATTTCTGTACTGCCTTTTCTGTTTCTGCACCAAATTTACCATTTGGACTTCCATTAAAGAATCCAAGTTCTTTTAATTTTTTCTGAATTTGCATTACATCTGCTCCATACATTCCTGATTTTAAGTTTCTTAATCCTTTTCCAAAATCTCCATATATTCCATCAACTATTGTTACCTTAGTTCCTATTGGTATAATATTATATAGTTCTGCCACTTCTTCATTATTCATCCTAATACAGCCATGTGAGCTTGCCCAGCCAACAGAATATGGATCTAAAGTACCATGAATTCCAAAATCTCCCCAAGGAACATTAAATCCCATCCAACTTCCACCGAAATCCTTCTCCCCATTTTGCTTTAGATATAATTGTCCATGTTCCTATTGGTGATGGTGTAGACCATTTACCTCCAGAACACTTATATGTTTTTATTAGGTTGTCGTTTTCAAACAAAAATAGTTTTGAATCTTCTACGTCAACTAATATTTTATATGTACTTTTACTGTTTGCTGATGTTAAAATGGAATTGTTTTTTTGTTTATATCTTATAAGCATTATTAAACAAATTATAATAGCAATACATATCAAAATTTTTATTATTTTTTTTAAATTATATAATTTTATCATAATAAAATTATATTAAATTTGTATTAATAAATGCATAAATTAAACTGTTACTTTTTTATTTTTTAAAAGGAAAAACTGTCAATTGTTTTTTTGACAGTTTTTGTTGGTAATTGTTTGGAAATTGGAATTTGTTCTTATGAGGTGTGAGGTGCGAAGTGTGAGGTGTGCTTTTTAGGGCTAGGTATTGTTAGGCTTACCCTAATTTCACACTTCCCACATCCCACTTCTCACTTCTCATTCTAATTACAATTTATACTTTTCTCTTTTATGATATGTTGTATGTAATAATTCATGTGCTTTATGGCTTCCCGGTTTTTCTAAATATTCTTCATATAATTTTATCATTACTGGGTTTTCATGTGATTTTCTAACCACACTCTTTTCATCAATGCTATATAAGCAGTCTGCTCTTAATTTTTTTACGTCGTATTTACTTCTTTGTTTTGATGTTTTTATTGGCTGTCCTCCACCCATTATACATCCTCCTGGGCATGCCATTATTTCTACAAATTGATAATCTGCCTTTCCTGATTTTATCTCTTCCATTATTTTTCTTGCATTAGAAAGTCCACTTGCTACTGCAACTTTAACATCTACATCTCCAATTTTTATACTAGCCTTTTTTATTCCTTTTTGTCCCCTTACAGCCTCGAAATTTAGTTCCTTTAGTTCTGTGCCTGTTATTGTTTCATATGCTGTACGAAGAGCCGCTTCCATTACTCCTCCTGTTACTCCAAATATTGCTCCAGCTCCACTTGCTTCTCCCATTGGGCTATCGAAATTGCTATCTTCTAATTCTACAAAGTCAATATTTGCTTGTTTTATCATCCTTGCAAGTTCACGTGTTGTAATTACCGCATCTACATTATCTAATTCGTTATTTTTTAATTCTTCTCTTTGTCTTTCAAATTTTTTTGCTATACATGGCATTACTGATACAACAAACATTTTCTTTGGATCTATATTTTCTTTTTCTGCATAATATGTTTTCAAAATTGCTCCAAACATTTCATGTGGTGATTTACAACTTGATAAATGGTCTAATAATTCTGGATAATTCATTTCTATATATTTTACCCATCCAGGACTACAAGATGTTATCATTGGAAGTGTTCCGCCATTTGTAAATCTTTCTACAAATTCATTTGCCTCTTCCATAATTGTTAAATCTGCACCTGTATTTGTATCAAATACTCTATCAAACCCCAATATTTTAAGAGATGTTACCATTTTACCTGTTACATTTGTACCAATTTTCATTCCAAATTCTTCTCCTAATGCTGCTCTTACTGCTGGTGCTGTTTGTACAACTACAAATGTATCTTCGTCTTTTAATTTTTCCCATACTACATCTGTACTATCTTTTTCGCGAAGAGCTCCCACCGGACATGCTGTAATACATTGCCCACAAAATGTACAGTTAACATCATTTAAACTATTATCTCCAACAGTTGAAACACATGAATTAAATCCTCTATTTACACAATCTATTGCACCTATTTTTTGTATGTTTTTACATGTTGATATACATCTTCTGCAAAGAATACACTTATTAAAATCTCTAACTATTGAAGGTGATAAGTCATCAATTTTGTGTTTTGTTTTTTCTCCCTCATATTCTACATCTGTTACATTAAATTGCATAGCAAGTGTTTGAAGTTCACAATTTCCGTTTCTAGTACATGTTAAGCAGTCTCTTTGATGATTTGACAAGATTAAATCTAATATTACTTTTCTTGCCTCCATAATTTGCTTCGAATGAGTATGTACTCTCATACCTTCTTCTACTTGTTGAATACAAGATGTAGCAAATCCTTTTTTTCCGTTCCACTTCTACTATACATATCCTGCAATCTCCTATAGCATTTACTTCTTTTAAAAAACAAAGAGTTGGAATATCAATGTTTGCTTGCTTTGCAGCTTGCAAAATTGTAGTGCCTTTTGGAACTTCTACATCTATTCCATCAATATTTAATTTAACCATATCTGCCATTTTGTTTCTCCTTTCGTTTTTCGGGTCGCCGAGGGCGGCAACCCCTACAGGTTTATTTATTGAAACAAATCAAAAACGAGCAGTGCTAGGCAAACAAATAAAAATTTTTGAGATTATACGCTGTATATCGAAAAAATTTTTATGAAGTTTAACAACGCAATGCGATGTTTTTCATTTGTTTTAGCTTATAGCTTTAAATGGGCATTTACTTACACAAGTACCACATTTAATACAAATATCTTCATCTATCTTATGAGGCTGTTTTACTTCTCCTGTAATTGCATTTACTGGGCAATTCTTTTTACATATTCCACAACCTTTACACTTTTCTGGATCTATTTGTATTGCTTTTAATGCTTTACATTCATTTGCAGGGCATTTTTTATCTCTTATATGTGCTACATATTCATCTCTAAAATATTTCATTGTGCTAAGTACTGGGTTTGGTGCTGTCTGTCCTAGTCCACATACAGAAGCTTTTTGTATTGTTTTTGCAAGCCTTTCTAGTTTTTCTAAATCCTCTGTTTCTCCATTTCCTTCTGTAATTTTCTCCAAAATTTCTAACATCCTTTTTGTACCAATCCTACAAGGTGTACACTTTCCACAAGACTCATCAACTGTAAATCCTAAATAAAATTTAGCAAGGTTTACCATACATTTTGTGTCATCCATAACAATTAGTCCGTCCTGACCCCATCATTGAACCAATTTGCGCAAGTGATTCATAGTCTATTGGTGTATCTAAATGTTCAAATGGTATACATCCGCCAGAAGGTCCTCCTGTTTGTGCAGCTTTAAATTTATGTCCTCCCGGAATTCCTCCACCTATATCAAATACTATTTCTCGAAGAGTCGTTCCCATTGGTACCTCTACAAGTCCTACATTTACAACATTTCCGCCTAACGCAAATACTTTTGTTCCTTTAGAATTTGCTGTTCCTATTGAGCTATACCATTTTGCCCCATTTAATATAATTTTTGTAATATTTGCATATGTTTCTACATTGTTAATTAAAGTTGGTTTCCCCCATAATCCAGAATTTGCTGGATATGGTGGTTTTAATCTTGGCCTTCCTGCTCTTCCTTCTATTGATTCTAGCAAAGCTGTTTCTTCTCCACATACAAATGCTCCTGCTCCGAAGTCTAATTTCTAGGTCGAAGTTAAAATTTGTTCCAAAAATATTTTTTCCAAGTATTCCGTATTCTTTTGCCTGCTCTATTGCAATTCTAAATCTTTGTACAGCTATAGGATATTCTGCCCTTACATAAATGTATCCTTTGTCTGCTCCTATGGCATACCCTGCAATCATCATAGCTTCTATTACTGAATGTGGATCGCCTTCTAAAATGCTCCTATCCATGAATGCTCCTGGATCTCCTTCATCTGCATTGCATACTACATATTTTTGATCTCCTTCTGCAATTTTTGCAAAATACCACTTCTTGCCTGTTGGGAATCCTGCTCCGCCTCTACCACGAAGTCCTGATTCTGTTATTTCATTTATTACTTTATCTGGTGTCATTTCAAATAATACTTTTTCTAATGCTTTATATCCATCAAATGCTATGTATTCATCTATGTTTTCTGGGTCTATAATTCCACAATTTTTAAGTGCTATTCTCTTTTGTTTTTTATAAAAGTTAAGTTTATCTAATCTTTGAACTACTGTGTTATCTATGTCTTTACAAAGCAATCTTTCTACTACTTTGCCTTCTAGTATATGTGTATTTATAATTTCTTCGCAATCTTCGGGTTTAACAGTAGCATAGAATGTATCTTCTGGCCTAATTATGACAATAGGGCCCTTTGCACAAAGCCCAAAGCACCCTGTTTGAATAACTCTTACATTTTCTATTTTTTTCTCTTTAATTAATTTTCTAAAATTTTCAATAATTTTAGGAGATTTAGAAGATGTACAACCAGTTCCATGGCATACTAAAATATGTTTTTCTCTAGTATTTGCCTTTAGATTAACACGTAAATCTAATTCTTTTCTTTTTTCTTCTCTTATTTTTTTAATTTCTTCTAGGGATTTCATTTTGACCTCCTATTTTTATTATACAATAAATCTTTCAATTTATTTTTCATACGGGCAGACGCAAGGCCTGCCCCTACACATCTGCAATTTAATTGCACAAGGTATCTTTTTTACGGGTGGAAATAGATTCCGTGCCTACATCTATTTGTTTTTGTATTCTTCTAATACTTTAGCCATTAGTTCTGGTGTTGCTTTCCCATATACTTCATCATTTACTGTAAATACAGGGGCAAGACCGACATGCTCCAATACATCTCGTTGATTCTAATGAAAATTTACCATCAGGAGTTGTTTCTCCTACATCTATTTTTAGAATATCTTTTGCTTTTTCTAATACTTTTTCAGAACCTTTTACAAAACATGCAGTTCCTAAGCACACTGCTACATTATATTTTCCTTTTGGTTTTAAAGTAAATCTTGCATAAAATGTAATTACTCCATATATTTCTGCAAGAGGAATATTTAAATACTCTGAAATTGCAACTTGAGCGTGCTTTGGTATATATCCATAATGTTCTTGAACTTCATTTAATATTTGTATTAAATTACTTTTATCTTTTGTATATATTTCTAGTATTTTTTGCATTGTTTCATCTTTATCATTTCCACATGAACAAGCCATTTTAGCCTCCTATTTTTTTATTTTTTCTTCAAATCTATCCTTTTTAATTTCTTTTGGAACTTCTATTGGATATTTACCTGTAAAGCATCCCATGCAGAAATCTTCCATGTTGCATCCTTTTGTTATTTCTTTTAAATTTTCAATACTTAAATACTCTAAAGTATCTGCTCCTATAATTTGTCTTATTTCTTCTACAGTTCTTCCGTTTGCAATTAAACTTTCTTTATCATCTATATCTGTTCCAAAATAGCAAATATCTATAAATGCAGGTGAAGCTATTCTTAAATGTATTTCCTTTGCTCCTGATTTTCTAAGTGTCTTTACTATTCCTGCTAATGTGTTTCCTCTTACTATTGAGTCATCAATTAATACTATTCGCTTGCCCCTAATACTATTCTTTAATGGATTAAGTTTTAACGCTACTAATTTTTTTCTTTTATTTTGAGTATTTTGTATAAATGTTCTTCCTATATATTTGCTTTTTGTAAAAACTAAGTCATATGGTATTTTTGATTCCTTTGAATAACCAAGTGCCGCATCTACTCCAGAATCTGGAACAGCAGCTACAATATCTGCATCTACTGGCATTTGTTTTGCAAGGTATCTTCCTGCTTTTTCTCTAAACTCGTGTACTGACATCCCTTCTAGTATTGAATCTGGTCTTGCAAAATATATATATTCGAATACACACATTCCTTTTTTTTCTTTACTGTCATAATCAATAGATGTAATTTTTCCATCTTTTACAACTATTATTTCTCCTGGTTTTACATCCCTGATAAATTCTGCTCCGCATATATCTAATGCACAACTTTCGGATGCAAATATAATATCTTCTCCTAATTTTCCCATACATAAAGGTTTAAAACCTTGTGGATCTCTTGCTGCAATTAATTTTTGAGGTGACATTATTACTAATGAATATGCTCCTCTTAAAACTTTCATTGTATTTGCTATTGCCTCTTCTGTAGATTTTGCTTTTAATCTTTCTCTTACTATTATATGGCATATTACTTCTGTATCGTTTGTGGTTGTAAATATTGCTCCATTATCTTCTAACCCCTGTTTTAACTCCATTGCATTTGTTATATTTCCATTGTGTGCAACTGCTAAATTTCCTTTTTTATGCCTTATTACCATTGGTTGAGCATTTTCTTTTTTTGCTGCTCCGGTAGTAGAGTATCTTACATGTCCTATAGACATATTTCCAGCTGGCAAATTATCTAGCACTTCATTTGTAAATACTTCTGATACCAAACCTTGGTCTTTATGATAAGAAATTACACCATCTGTGTTTACTGCAATTCCACAGCTTTCTTCTCCTCTGTGTTGCAAACCAGATAATCCTACACATGTTATATATGCAAGTTTTTCTGGTCTTTTTGAATATACTCCAAATATACCACATTCTTCTTTAACATTTTCAGACATTAAAAGTTCCTCCATCCGTTTTAAACATAAACATACTTTTATTATAATTGTAATTTCTAAAAATGTACATACTTTTTTAAAAATTGACATTTTTTTCTTGCTTCATTTTTTATCAATAATTGTTAATTAAATTGGAATTTATCTGAGAAGTGAGAAGTGGGATGTGGGAAGTGTGAAATTAGGGTAAGCCTTACGTAGCCTAACCCTAAAAAGCACACCTCACACTTCGCACCTCTCACCTCACAAATACAAATTCCAATTTGAATTTATTTTTTTATGATGTTATAATGATGGCGTTATGTTGGGAGGTTTAATTATGTATAATTTGGTTTTGTTTGCTTCTCGGAAATGGTACAACTTTGCAAGCTATAATAGATAGCATAAATAAAGGTGATTTAAAGGCTAAGATTAATTTGGTTGTTTCTGATAACAAGGATGCTTATGCTTTGGAAAGGGCAAAAAAAAGCAATATTCCTACATATATTATTAAAAATAAAACAACTGAAGAAATAGATATTGAATTATCAAATCTACTTAAAAATTATGATGTTGATTTAATTGTTTTAGTTGGTTATTTAAAATTAATTGGAAAAAGGTTAGTAAATGATTACACTATAATTAATACACACCCTTCTCTTCTTCCTAGATTTGGAGGAAAGGGTATGTATGGTATGAATGTGCATAAATCTGTTGTTGAGGCAAAAGAAAAGTACAGCGGTCCTACTGTACATTTTGTAAATGATAAATATGATGAGGGAAATATTATAGCTCAAACAAAGGTTGAACTTTCTAAAGATGAAACCGCTGAAAGTTTATCTAAAAAAGTTCAAGCAGTAGAAAAAGTTCAACTTATAAATGTTTTAAAAGATTTTATATCAAAAAAAGCTAATTGATTATCTTAATATTAAAATAATATTTAATTTAATGAAAATTTATAAATTTTCATTAAAAAGTTTTGCGGGCGGACACAAGGTCCGCCCCCTACGGTTTGTAAATTAAATTTTAGTCTGAACATTAACATTTTTATATGTCTTTATACTTTTTATAACCTAAATATAAAAGGGTTGCAACTATTATTGTTATAAATATAAATGGAACAAATTCTTCTACTCCTGTGTATGGAATTTCTTTTTTTGCATTATTTTCTTTTTGTGCTGGACTATTTTGTTTTTGAGTTTGATTTTCTGTTGTAGAGTTGTTTATTTCTGCTGTTCCATTTATTTGCAAATCAATTTTAGAGTCTGAAATTTTAAATCCTGTTAAGTCTTCCGTAGATGTTGCATTTGATATAGTTTCCGCATCAAATACTTCGTTGTCTACTAATGCTACTGTTGCATTTGTAGATTGTACGTTTTCTTTAACTTTTAATTTAATTTTTCCAATTATCTGAGTTTCTATTTGAGGATCTGCTGTTGTAGAACCATATATTCCTTTTGCTCCGTTGTTTTCCATATATAATATATACCAAGGATTTTTTATTGTAGCATCTGTATCTTTTCCTCCGCTATATATAATTTCACAACCTTCAAATTCTGTACCTGCAAGATTTGCTTCTAATTCTGAATCTTCTACTGGTATAATTTCAAAAATATCATCTGAATATTCTAATATGGATAGTATCTGTGAAATTCCACTAGTTTTGTTTACTTCAGACATAAGCAATGTTATTGTTACTTCATCTCCGGCCTCAAGTGTTGTTTTATCGGCTGATATGCTTATTTTACATGCTTCATCTTCTGCCCTTACGTAAGTTGTTAAAATTACTAGACTTAATAAGAAAAATATAATTATATTTATAGCCTTTTTCATTTAATTCTCCTCTATTTTATAATAATATTATGTGCATTTTTTATGATTATATCTGTTCTATTTTTACTTGTCAATGTTTGCAAAAAAATACCACCGCGAACTTTAGCTCGAGATGATATCTTTTATTTGTTTTTATCTAGCTGCTATTTTAGATAATAATTTTTCGAAGAAACTTAATACTGGAACTCTTTGAGTATCAACACTAGTATTTTCTTCTGGTTCCTGCTCATTTTCTTGAAAATCATGTGATGTTTCTACTTCTCCAGATACTATTTCTTTATCATTAAGTGTTATGTCTCCAGCTGCTGAAGCTGCTGCCTCTTCTTTACTTGCACTTGCTTCTGCCCTTCCTGTTAATTTAAGTGTTAATCTTTCCAATAAACTTAATGATTGGCTTCCTGATGCTCCCGCTGATGCTCCATTTATTCCTGCTGATGCACTAGCTGATCCTGTTCCTTCTGCTGATACTATTTCCTTTTCGTCGGCTTCTAATTTAATTCCTCCGTTTCCTTCTGCTGCAACGCCAACTCCTTCTTCATCTATGTTTAATTCTATTGCTGCATTTCCTTCTGTTTCAACTTTTACTTTATCTGCTACCCCAGCTTCTGCTGATATTTCTCCTGTAACTTTTCCTTCGGGAATATTTAATGTAACTTCATTATCTACAACAGTTGCTAATGCTTCGATATTTTCTCCATCCTTTGTTGTAATATTAACTTGTGCTGTACCATTTCCCTTTATAGCTAATTCTCCATTTTGATAATCCATAACTGCATTATTTGTGCTTTCTACATTTAGAAATTCACCATTTATTTTAAATGTAGAACTTAATCCTTCTTCTCTATCAAATTTTAATGTAATATAATCTTCTATTTTTACTATTTGATCTGCATTAATCCAACCTTCTCCAGATACATATACAGGATGTTTAGCACTTCTTGAAATTATGCTAATAATTCCACATCCTTCCCCTTCTCCATAATCTTTTCTAACCCAATTTATATTTGGTAAACTATATGTTTTTCCAGTAAAATATACTTTGCTATTTAGTCTTGGTGTTGTATCTTCCTTTTCTTCTGTACTTGTTTCAGTACTATTTAATGTTGGTTGCTCTGTTGCAAAGCACATTGTACTAGCTAGTATAATCATTAGTGAAACTAATAATACAATTAAAGCTTTTAATTTTAATCCGCTTTTCATAATAATTAAACTCCTCCTTTTATTTACGCTTATTTAAGTTATAAATTTTACGTTTAACATTATATCATTTTCTCCTTGTTATGTCAACTTTTTCCGTGGCAAAAAATGCCAAAATATTAATCAATTTATAATTTTAATGTTGACTAATATAAATCTGTTAAAAACATAAATTTAGGCGAACACCAAGTAGTGTTCGCCTTTTTTAATCAGTTTATGAATTAAATATTGCGTCAAATTCTTCTCCGTCTATTTTTTCTTTTTCTAAAAGTCTTTCTGCAACTGCTGTTAATTTATCCATATTTGATGATAGGATTTGCCTTGCAGTAACGTACGCAGTATCAATAATTCTTTTTACTTCTTCATCTATCATAGCAGCTGTTTCTTCGCTATAGTCTTTTGCATGTGCTAAATCTCTTCCTAAAAATACTTCATCTTGGTTTGATCCAAATGTTATTGTACCTAGTTTTTCACTCATTCCGTATTTTGTTACCATGTCTCTTGCTATTTTTGTAGCTCTTTCTATATCATTACTTGCACCTGTTGATATATCGTCTAGCACTAAACTTTCTGCAACTCTACCACCAAGTAATGATACTATATTTTCTTCCATTTCTGATTTTGACATGAAGTTTTTATCTTCATCTGGTCTATACATTGTATATCCGCCAGCCATACCACGTGGTACAATTGATATTTGATGTATAGTATCTTGTGTAGGTAAGAATCTACTTACAACAGCATGACCTGCTTCATGGAATGCTACTAATTTATTTTCTTTTTCACTTCTCACTCTGCTCTTCTTTTCTGGTCCCATTGTTACTTTTATCATTGCATCTTCTATCTCGGCCATTCCTATTTCTTTTTTATCTCTTCTTGCTGCAAGAAGTGCTGCCTCGTTAAGTACATTTTCTAAGTCTGCGCCTGCAAATCCTGCTGTATTCTTTGCGATAGTTTTTAAATCTACATCTTCTGATATCTTTTTCTTTCTACTGTGAACTTCTAATATTTGTTCTCTAGCTTTTACGTCTGGTGCAGATACTACTATTTGTCTATCAAATCTTCCTGGTCTTAGTAATGCTTTATCTAACACGTCTGGCCTATTTGTTGCCGCAAGTACTATTACGCCCTCATTTGTTCCAAATCCGTCCATTTCAACAAGTAATTGATTTAGTGTTTGTTCTCTTTCGTCATGTCCTCCACCAAGTCCTGCTCCTCTTTGACGTCCTACTGCATCTATTTCATCTATAAATATTATACATGGTGCGTTTTTCTTTGCTTGTTCAAATAAATCTCTTACTCTTGATGCACCAACACCAACAAACATTTCTACGAAGTCTGAACCACTTATTATAAAGAATGGAACTCCAGCTTCTCCGGCAACAGCTTTTGCAAGTAATGTTTTACCTGTACCTGGGCTACCTACTAATAAAACACCTTTTGGAATTCTAGCACCCATATCTGTAAATTTTTTAGGTGTTTTTAAGAATTCAACTATTTCTTGTAATTCTTCTTTTTCTTCGTCAACACCTGCTACATCATCAAATGTAACTTTGCTTTTGTCTGTTGTTCCCATCATTCTTGCTCTGCTTTTTCCAAAAGACATCGTTTTGTTTCCAGCCCCACCTTGTGAGTTTCCCATAAGTAAAAACCAGAATAAAAAGAATATAATTAATATTCCAAATGGAGAAAGTAAACTTAAAATTGTGATTATAGTTGATTGTGATTTTTCTTCTAATGTAAAGCTTCCTTCAACTAAATATGGATTTACTTTATCCATAAAGCTATCTAAGCTTGGAATATTTACTTCTTTTTCGCTTCTTGTATTACCTTTTAATGTAACATATGCCTTTGCTCCATCTGAAGATAGTTCTATGTTTTCTATTTTTCCTGCATCTACTGCTATCATCAGTTCTGAATATGTCATTTTATTTTGTTCATTATCCATAATTGAAGATATTAATACTATAAATATAATACCTAATATAAGCCACATTGCTAATGTTTTAATACTTTTTTTCATTTTTTTCTCCTTTTTTCTAATGTATGGGTACAAATCTTACCCTTTCGTTGTCCTATGGGGATTAGCAATATCCCCCATATATTATTTCTCGTTTTATGTATGAAATATAACACATAGTTTTTTTAATTACAATAGTTTTTTATAAACTTTTTTCTTTCAATCCCTTGTGTAACAAGGCTTTGCTTACGGAAGGTTAATTAAGCGCTATAAAAAAAATTTTTTTACTTTTTATTAACACTTTTAATTTTTTTATAGGCGATAAATATTTATTACCTATATTGTTATTGCAAAGTTTAATAATATCATCTATATTTATTTTTTCTATTCCTTCTGTTGTGCCTAAGAGTTCATTAATAGTATATAATATTAACCTTCTTTTTATTACTAATTCAAGATTATTAAATTGTTTTAGGTCTAAGGCAATGGAAGTGGGATGTGTGATGTGGGATGTGTGATTTTCCTGCATTTGAGGATGGCTGATAGACGTCCCTACATTTATTTTATTGAATGTTTCTTTTGTGATTTTGTTTATATATTCATTTTCTTCTGTTGCCACTTCTGAAAGTCTATTTAATGTCTTTATAATATTAGGATTAAATTCTTTTTTTATATACGGAATCACAATGTTCCTAACTTTATTTCTTGTATAAATGTTATCTTTATTGGATTTGTCTATTTTGGGTTCTAATTTATGAATTTTACAATATTCTTCTATTTCTTCTCTTGATACATTAATTAATGGTCTAATGTATTTATTATCTCTAATAGGTTCAATTCCTTTAAGTCCAGATAATCCGCTTCCTCTTAGAATGTTCATAATTATGGTTTCTATCTTGTCATTATTGTTATGCGCTGTTGCTATTTTATTTGAATTTGTTTTTTCTAAAATTTCATTAAAGAACTCGTACCTAATTTGCCTTCCTGTTTCTTCTGTTCCTCTTTTTAAATTATTTGCAATTTTTAAAACATCTATTCTTTTTACAAAACATTTAATTTTTAATTTTTCACAAATATTTTCTACATATTTAGTTTCTTCGTCCGCTTCATTTCTAATCATATGATTTACATGTGCTACATATATATTAAATCCGATTTCGTTTTTCAATTCATTTAATACATGTAATAAGCAAATAGAGTCTGGTCCTCCGGATACACCTATTACAACATTGTCTCCGTTTGCTATTAAATTATATTTTTTTATTGTATCAATTATTTTTTGTTTCATTTTTTCACCTAAATTTTATATTGTATCTAATTTTTCTTTTAATTCCTTTAACAATTTTACATATTTTTCTTTTATGTTCCTATATATGTTTCTTGATTCATTTTCATCATATAGGTGAGATAATGCATTTCTTGCTAGCATCATTTCTATCCATGCCTCTCCGTCTCTGATTAGACCTTGTTTAAAACCATTTTGTATAGTCTCCCTTGGTTTAGATAATCCAAACATATATATTACTCCCTATATTTTTCTATATTAACAAATTTTGTATAATTACCAAGCCATAAAAGTTCTACTGTTCCAGTTGAGCCTGCTCTATGTTTTGCCATTATTACTTCTGCTATATTTTTCTTTTCTGAATCTGGGTTGTAATAATCATCTCTATACAAAAACATTACTATATCTGCATCTTGCTCTATTGCACCAGATTCACGAAGATCTGATAGCATTGGCCTATGGTCTGCTCTTTGTTCTGCTGCCCTTGATAATTGAGATAGTGCAATTACTGGTACATCTAATTCCTTTGCTAGTATTTTCAAAGATCTACTAATTTCTGAAATTTCCTGTTCTCTACTTGAATTTCTTTTACCACTTCCTTGTATCAATTGTAAATAATCTATAACTACAAGCCCTATATTCTTTTCCATTTTTAGTTTTCTGCATTTTGCACGTATTTCTGTTACTGTAATTCCTGGTGTATCGTCTATATATATAGGGGCTTCTGAAAGTGGTCCGAAGTGCTGTTGCAAGTTTTACCCAGTCGTCTTCTTCTATTTTTCCTGTTCTAATTTTATTGCTATCTACCATTGCTTCGCTACAAAGTATTCTATTTACTAACTGACTTTTTGACATTTCTAAGTTAAATATTACAACTGGCACTTTTGCTTGTAATGCCGCATTTGTAGCAATATTTAAAGCAAATGCGGATTTACCCATTGCTGGTCTTGCAGCAACTAATATCAAATCTGAATTATGAAGTCCGAGCAGTTTTATAGTCTAAATCTGCAAATCCTGTTGGTATACCTGTTATTGCTTCCTTTTGATTATATAATTTTTCTATTTCCGCAAAACTTTCTACCAATATATCTTTTAATGCAGAATATCCTTTTTGATTTTTGCCTTGTGATATTTCAAAAATTTTTCTTTCTGCCTGATCCATTATTGTATCTACGTCTTCTGTTTCTGCATATCCTAGGTTTATAAGTTCATTTGATGCCTTTATTAAACTTCTTAATACAGATTTTTCTTCTACAATTCTTATATATTTTTCTACATTTGCAGTTGTTGGAACTTTATCTGGTAGTATTGCTAGATATTCTAACCCACCTACTGTGTCAAATTTTCCCAATGATACAAGTTCTGACTTTACTGTAATAATGTCAATTGGCTCTGCTCTATTATATAAGTTCATTATAGCTTCATATATTGTTTTATTATCTTGTCTATAAAAATCGTCTGGTTTTAGTACTTCAATTGCATCTATTACCGCATCTTTATCTGTAAGCATGCTTCCTATTACTGCTTGTTCTGCATCACTATCGTGTGGTGGTACTTTTGCTAGATCCATTTTTTGCCTCCTCAAATTATAATTCATCTGTTATTCTGGTTGAATGTTTAATGTTAATTTTGCTGATATTCCGTCACCAAATTTTACATCTACAGAAAATCTTCCTATATTTTTTATAGTTTCTTTTAATGTTATTTTCTTTTTATCAATTTGTATTTTATATTGTTTATTTAATTCTTCTGAGACTTCTTTTGCTGTAACTCCTCCAAAAATTTTTCCATTGTCTCCTGCTTTTACTTTTATCTCTAAAGTTATATCTTCGATTTTTTTTGCTTGTTTCTTAAATTCTTCTATTTCTAAGTCTTTTTTATGTTTTTGTGAATCTTTTTTTGCCTGTAATTTTAAAAGATTATCTTTAGTTGCTTCTAATGCTAATTTCTTTGGAAATAAAAAGTTTCTAGCATATCCATCGTTTGCATTTATAATCTCATCTTTTTTTCCAACATTTTTTATGTCTTGTAATAATATAACCTTCATATTTTTCCCTCTTTTCCTATTCATTTAGGTTTGGTTAATTTTATCATAATTTAGCATTAAAAACAAGATTAATAATTTAGGTAAAATAATCTAAATTATAATAGCAAAATTAAATAATTTTCATAAAATATAAGGAGATATATTTATGGAGGTTTTATTATGGCTAAAATATTAGTGTTTAATAATGATACAGATAGAATGGAAACTTATTATCGAGAAGAAAACCAAGCTATGCCATACAATAACAATAGAACGTTAACTGTTAGAGAATTTAGAGGTTCAAGTAATAGCCCTACTCTTTGGACTACTAAAAGAACAATGCAAAGCTTTAACACAACTAGATATTTATTTGGTTCTCCTATACCTGTAGGTTATGCATTTAAAAGGCCTTGGGAAGGCGGTCACGGATCACAAAGTCAGCACTATGCTGGTGTTGCATTTGATGTTGGTCAAACTCTAAGTAATTCTGAAAGAAATAGATTAAGAAATACGGCAAATAGTTCTCGGAGTTTGGACATATGTTGAACCTGCATATCTTACCCCTACATGGGTAGGAAATAAATTGGTAAGTAGTAGGTATGAATGGGTTTGCCTATATGAAAAATAAATTTAAAATATAAGTTTGAAACAAGATGATTTCTAATTTAAACTTACTGGATAAAAATGTAAAAAACATTCATATATATTTATTTTTTATAAATTATATTATATAATGTATTGGTAAAATTAAATAAGTTTAAATGAAAAGAGGTCTTATAATGAAAAAAGAAGAAATAAATGTAGTTTTATTTGATTTAGATGATACTCTTGTTAACAGCAAAAAGGCAGAATATAATGCAATTTGCGAATTTAAAAAGCTATATAGTGAATTTAATAAAATCGAAGATGTTGATTTTGCTAAAACATGGAGTAAAATTACAATGGAAATTTATGAAAAATATCATAATGGAATTATATCATTTGAAGAATTAAGAATAGAAAGGATGAAAGGACTATTTAACAATTATTCAATGGATATTTCTGACGAAGATGCTAAGATGAAATTTAAAGATTATCAAAACATTTATGAAAAAAATTGGGTTTTATTTGATGATGCAAAAGAAGTATTAGAAAATCTAAAAGATAGATATAAACTTGTTATACTTTCAAATGGAGATGGAAAGCAGCAAAGGAAAAAAATAGAATATACTGGATTAAATAAATATTTTTCAGATATAGTTATTTCGAGCGAAGTAGGATATTCTAAACCAGAAAAAGAAATTTTTGAAATTGCATGTAAAATGATTAATTCAAAGCCAGAAAATTGTATAATGGTTGGAGATAAATATAAAGTAGATATAGAGGGGAGTCTAAAAGCAGGAATTCATGGAATCTGGGTTAATAGAAAGAAAGAACAGTCAAGTTATAAATATCAAATTAAGGAGTTAAATGAACTTACCAAATATTTATAAATATTTATTAATATAGATTATAAAAAGGCATATATAAACAAAAAATTAGGTTTGTATATGTTTTTTTTGTAAAAATTTACTAACAAATTAACTATTTCACATAATTTGTTTATGCTAGTTTATTTATTTTATGTATATATTTAGCTTCTATTTCTAATAGTTCTTTTTTGTGTTTCTTCTGTTTTCTTTAATTTCTTGCGATAAATCATTACATTTTCTGGAAAAACAACATTGAATTTTTTTATCAATTTAATTTTGTATTTTTTTATCAATTTTATATTGACTTTTACAATTATATATATTAGTATTTTCTAAGTATATATGATTTTTGATATATTGAGAAAATTATTATAGTATTTTTTTCCATTTGTCAAATGTTTTTATGAAATTATAGATATTTTTTTGCCGTGTAACTATTGAAAACAGGCTAAAAAATATTTTTTCATTCTCATTATTGAATTTTAAAAAAATACCTAATAAAATTATATATATAAGCTTTGCCCTTCAAAATTTGAGGTGATATATATGCTACTCATTTGCATATATTTTACAAAGGAAATTTTGGAGGCTTTTTGTTTGGAAAACATAAAAATAAAATTTAATGAAAAAGGACCGAGCTTAGAGTTTATTTTAATACAGTTTGCTAAATTAAAATTAAATTCTGTTTACCTTGACTGTGAAAATATTAATTATATAGAATTATTATATATAGACAAATAGTTCATACCTTTTCGGAAAAAGGAAGGTGAGAAAATGAACGAGACAGGTCATGAACAAGATTTTAAAGCGGGGTTATATGTTAGACTTTCAAGAGAAGATGAATACAAGCAAAATATAAATGATTTTTCAGAGAGCATAAAAAATCAAAAAGAGTTCTTAACAGAATATGCAATAAAGAATGGGTATAGCATTGTAGATGTATATGCAGATGATGGAATAAGTGGTACAACATTTGATAGAGAAGAGTTTAATAGAATGCTTAAAGACATTGAAATTGGCAGAATTAATATGGTAATTACAAAAGATTTATCAAGACTCGGAAGAGATTATATAAAAACAGGAGAGTATTTAGAGAAATATTTTCCATCAAAAAATGTTAGATATATAGCTGTAAATGACGGATATGATAGTTTTAAGGATGAAAACTCAAATAATGAAATGGCACCATTTAAAGCAGTTTTTAATGATATGTATGCAAAAGATATTTCTAAAAAAGTAAGAACAGCATTAAAAACAAAACAAATAAAAGGCGAATATCTTGGTACAACACCGGCATTTGGTTATAAGAAGGATACTAAAATAAAAGGTAAATTAGTAATAGATGAGGAAAGTAGTAAATATGTAAAAAAGATATTTGAACTTTATCTATCTGGCAAATCAATATTTGAAATATCAAATATATTAACAAAATCAGAAGTGCCAACACCTTCACAATATGCAAAAATAGCAAATACACAGAAATATATAAAAGGAGCATGGAATGATAAATCAATAAGATTTATATTACAAAATGAGGTATATATAGGAAATACAATACAAAACAAACGAAAAAAAGTAAATTATAAAATAAATAAACAAGTAGAGATTCCAAAATCTCAATGGATTAAAGTAGAAAACACTCATGAACCAATAATATCAAAACAAGATTTTGAAATGACACAAGAAATGCTAAAAAGACATTCATATAATCGCGCAGGGGCGGCCATTGGTCGTCCACAAAAAAACATGCATTTACTATCAGGTTTATTATATTGTGGCAATTGTAAAGCACCAATGACATTTATTCCAACATATAAAAAAAGAGGCTATTACATATGTTGCTCAACAGCAAAAAGATACAAAAAAGAATTAAATCTATGCCAAATGAAACTAATAAAAGAAACAGAAATAGAAGAAAAGATAATAAACACATTAAAACAAATTACGCAAAAATACATAGATAAAAATAAATTTGAAACAGAAATATGTAGTAGTTGCCGCTTGCGGAAAACCCGACTATGAAAAACCACTTCAAACTCTTCAATCTAAAATCACAGACATCCAAAAAGTAAACTTAAATTTATACAAAGACAAAGTAAAAGAAATAATAACAGAAGAGCAATTTTTAGAATTATTAGAAGAAACAAACAAAGAAAAAGAAAAATGCATATTGCAAATCCAACAAATAAATAAAAGAATAGAGGAAAGCAAAGAACAAGAGAAAAGTGATAATATTTTAAAAAAAGTAGTAGATAAAATTTTAAATTTTGAGGATATTAATACAAATTTAATAGGACTTTTAATTAATAAAATAATGATAAATTTAGATGGAACAATAGAAATAGAATTTAAGTTTAAAAATATAATGAAATAGCGGGTCGGCAGAGACGTCGACCCCTACAAAGAAAAAACAGTTAGTTAAAAATTGTAACTAACTAAAAATCATTTACCAAAACTACTCCAACCTGGGTGCACTTTGATAAAAGATTCGGAAGAGCTGCTTGTGGAGGTTCTGCTGGCTATCCATTGATAAAACAAGGTAGCATAAGCACATATGTGTTAATTGCTCAGGACGATTTAAATACATTGGGCTTTAGAACAGGAGGATTAGACGGAATCTTTGGTTCAAGAACAAGAGAAGCTGTAAGAAATTATCAAAGAAGTAGAGGCTTATCTGCAGATGGAATTGTAGGCTGTAATACTTGGCGCTCACTTCAAGAAGATGTAGTAGGTACAGGAAGAACAAGTACAACAATTGATTAGAAAAACGGAAAAAAATGTGTATTATTAAAATATTTTATAATACACATTTTTGTTGCAAAACTTAATTTGATTTATCTTCTTTAAAAATATTATCTTCAAACTCTTCTCCTTTTCTAAACCATTCAAAAGGGCAATTTTTCATATTTATACTGTCTTTTGGCATTGGTCTTATCCAAAGTGGTTTACTTTCTTCTTCCCAGCAAATCCATTTAGGTTGCAAAATAGAAACTACATTTCTAAGAGCCAGTGGAAGTGCAATATGATAAAATGTTCTTATCTGAGAAAGTTTTTTTAGTTCATATAGATGGTCTATCGTTCTTTTATATTGGCCTTCTAAGTCAATAAATAATACATCAAACTTTTTATTCATCTTTTTTGCAACTATATTTGCAAGTTGAACCATAACAGAACTATCTTTTCCTGCACTAACACTAAAATAAACATTTTCAAAATTGTTGAATATTATTTCGAGGCGCTCAAATGCCGCTTCTAACACATTTTTTTCTAAATAAACTTTAGGCATAAGTAAAATTCAACTTCCTTCCATGTTTAATTATAAGTTAAACTACATTTTACGTCAAGAAAAACCTTTAATTTACAAATTAATTTTGTTATTGTGATGTGAGAGGTGCGAAGTGTGAGGTGTGCTTTTTAGGGCTAGGCATTGTCAGGCTTACTCTAATTTCACACTTCCCACATCCTACTTCTCACTTCTCAGATAAATTTTAATTCATTTAATATTTTGCCTATTTAAAACGATTGAATTTTCTACACTTCTATGATATTTATATACTAGTTGATAAGTTATATGAGGAGGGATATCATGAGTATTAAAATATCTAATTTTGGGAAATGCCCAAATGGTGAATTTGCAAAATTATTTACTCTAACCAATTCTAATAATATAAAAGCTAAACTCACTAATTTTGGAGCCATATTAGTTTCTCTATTTGTTCCTGATAAGAACGGAAATTTAAATGATGTTGTTTTAGGATTTGATACATTGGAAAAATATTTTAATAATGATATATGCTATTTTGGTTCTACAATAGGGAGAAATAGTAATAGAATTAAAAATGCTAGTTTTACTTTAAATGGAGTAAAATATAACTTAGATAAAAACGAAAGAGATAAAAATAATTTGCATAGTGGTTTTAATCCCTACAATAAAAGATTATGGGATTATTCAGTAAACGAAGAAAATAACTCTGTTTCGTTTATTCTAACTTGCCCAGATGGAGATCAAGGATTTCCTGGGGAATTTAACATTACTGTTACTTATATGTTAAATAGTAATAATGAATTAATTATTAATTATAGTGGAAAATCAACCAAAGACACTATTGCAAATATGACAAATCATTCATATTTTAATTTAGCTGGGGCTACCTACGAAACAGCTATGAATCAAAAATTATATATAAATGCAGATAAATTTGTAGAAATTGATAATGAACTTATTCCTACGGGAAGATTAATTGATGTTCAAAATACACCTATGGATTTTAGAAAAGAAAAAATGATTGGTAAAGATATTGATAAGGATTTTGAACAATTAAATTATGCAGGTGGATATGACCATTCATATGTTATAAATAAAACTAAACATGGAATTGAAAAGATAGCATCTTTGTGTGATGATTTAAGCGGTAGAAAGATGGAAGTATATACAGATTCTATAGGTGTTCAATTTTACGCTGGTAATTTTATAGAAAATAATAAAATTATTGGAAAAGAAAATTGCTTATATAAAAATAGAAGTGGTATTTGCTTAGAAACCGGATTCCTACCTGATAGTATTAATCAGCCTAATTTCCCATCTCCAATTCTTAAAGCAAATGAAATTTACAATACTACAACAATATACAAATTTGTGTAAATTCCGGAAATTTAGGGACGGTTCCATTTTTCCTGTAAAAATGGAACCGTCCCCAAATTGTCGGAATTTATTTTATATTTCTCTTGCTTTTATTATATGTCTTTGTTTGTTGTCATTTGTACAGGTTATAAGTGTTATCTCTCTTTTTCCGTTTGTCATTTGGCTTGTACACTCAAGCTCATCTGGATTTACTATATATTTATCATAAACTCCATATGTAACTGTTTTGCCACTTAAATCCGTTATTTCTATTTTATCTCCAAGTTTTAAATTAGGTACTTTACTAAAAAATTTAGAGTTTTTGTAATTATGTCCTACTATACAAAGATTTCCTACCTCATTTGGATTAGGGCCATAAAATTTACCTGGAGCAATTTTTAGCAATTCGTCTGAATAAGTTGATAGTATTGGATAATTTACTTTTATTGATGGTATATTTATTGTTCCTATTGTAAAATATACTGTTCCATCACTTGCAACTGACTTTTGCTCTTCTGGAACATCTAATTCTTTTTCTGTTTGTACTGTTTGTGTTCCAAGTCTATCTTCCTCTGAAGCTGCATTTAAAACAACAACTGTTGCTTCCTCCTCAACTACTTGAGTTGTATTCTGAAATTCCATATTATCTAAGATTTCTTTAGATACTTGCTCACTTTTGTTCCTGTCATATTCTGCATATATTGCATAAGAAGATAATATGCATACTAAAAAAACAGATAAAAAGAACCCTGATTTATAGGCTTTTTTCTTTTTTTTAATTTCTGGTGTTACATATAACTTTTCTGATATTAGTATCTGATTCATTAACCTTTCCCTTCTTTATACAATATAACAAATTTATTTTAACATATTTTGCTTAGTATTTCAACTAGTTCATCGATACTTTTTTGTGGGGTTGAAGCTCCTGCCATGATTCCGATTTTTTTATATTTTTTTATTCTCTCTATGCTAATTTCATCTTTTGTTTCTATTAATACACTATTTGTACAATATTTTTTTGCAATTTCATATAGTTTATTTGTATTAGAGCTATGCTTCCCCCCAATTATTATCATAAAATCTACTATTTTTGATATTTTTTCTGTTTCTTCCTGCCTTATTCTAGTAGCGTCACATATTGTTCTTTTTATTTCTAATTTTATGTCTTTGTTTTTAATTTCATTTTCAATAATAGATTTCATTTTTTCAAACTTTTCTAAACTAAATGTAGTTTGTTCTAAAATTAACAGTTTTTTTATATTGGTTTTATAGATTTTTTCTAGTTCTCTGTATAATTGTTTTTCATCTTCTACTATCCCAAAATTTTCTCCGCAAAAGCTCATTGTTCCTATACTTTCTGGATGCGTATTATGTCCTATTAGTATAATATAATATCCGCTCTTTTGCGTATTCTTCTGCAAGCTTATGTATTCTTAATACTTTTGGGCAAGTTAAATCAATTAATTCTAGATTTAAATTATTTGCTTTACTATATGTTTCTTTTGTTACTCCGTGTGTTCTAATGATAACGCTATTTTTTGCATCTTCTATATTTTCTATTTCAATTAGACCTTTATTTTCTAATTCTTTACTTACTTGTTTATTATGTACTAATTCCCCTAGACAGTATATTTCTTTTTTTTCTTCTAATAATTTACTTGTTTTATCTATGGCATTTGATACTCCAAAGCAAAAACCTGCTGTTTTACCAACAATTATTTCCATTAAATTCTCCTCTTTTTATATCTTTATTCTTTAATCATATTCAATATTTCTTCTTTTAATACTTCTACAATATCTTCTTGTTTTACCTTTCTTATTATTTCTCCTTTTTTAAATAAAAGTCCTTCTTTTATTCCTCCTGCAATGCCGATATCTGCGTGTCTTGCTTCGTCTGGTCCATTTACTCCGGCATCCCATTACTGCTACGGTTATATCTGATTTTATAGTTTGTAAAAAATCTTCAACCTCATTGGCAATAGGTATTAAATCATACTGTATTCTTCCACAAGTAGGACATGCAATTAATGTTGGAGATTTGTATAAGCCACAATCTTTTAGAATTTCTTTTGCTACTTTTATTTCTTTTATTGGGTCTGCTGAAAGTGAAACCCTAATTGTGTTTCCAATTCCTTCTCTTAATAAAACTCCTAGCCCTATACTTGAACTTACTGTTCCGCTAAATTCAGTTCCTGCATGTGTTATTCCTAAATGTAGTGGATAATTAAAAGTATTTGCAGCTGCTTCATAACTTTCTATACATAAATTTAAATCTGAAGCTTTAAGTGAAATTGCTATATCTTCAAAATCTAGTTTTTTTAATATTTCAATATGTCTTGCTGCACTTTCTACCATTGCTTTTGGGGTTGGTTTTCCATATTTTTTTAATATATCTTTAGGAAGTGAACCACTATTTACTCCTATTCTTATTGGAATTTTCTTATCTTTACAAATATCTACTACTGCTTTTACTCTATCTTCTGAACCAATATTGCCAGGATTAATTCTTATTTTATTTACTCCAGCTTTTGCTGCTTCTATTGCAATTCTATAGTCAAAATGTATATCTGCAACTATTGGTATATGAATTTGTTTTTTTATTTCCGATATTGCTTTTGCATCCTCGATGTCTAAACAAGCTACTCTTATAATTTCACATCCTGCTTTTTCTAAATCCAAAATTTGTTTTACTGTAGACTGTACGTCTTTAGTTTTTGTATTTGTCATTGACTGTATTACAACTTTATTTTCTCCTCCTATTTGTACATCTCCTACAAAAATCTTTTTTGTTTCATTTCTTTTTATCATATATTATCTCCTTTTTTTATTTGATATTTATTTTAACATATTTTTATTTATATTTAAACAGGTAAATTGGATTTTGTAAAATTGTATTTTGTTTTTGGAATTTGGTATTTGGCTGTATATTTAATAATTATTATATTAGAAGAGTTGATATATATATATTACAAATGTTATAAACAATATTCCTCCTTGTATTCTATTAATATAATTTTTTTTTCCCATAAAAGTAAATAGCCATATTAATATGTTTACTCCTAAGAGTATTAATAAATTTTTTATAAATTGGTTAGAAAATTCTAAAGGAGTTATTACTGCTCCTATGCCTAGAATTAAAAGTAAGTTAAGCACGCATGAACCTACTAAATTTCCTACTGCTAAATCAGTGTCTTTTTTTATTATTGCAATTATTGAAGTAACAAGCTCTGGCATTGCTGTTCCTATTGCAACTATTGTAAGCCCAATAACTCTTTGGCTTATATTAAAATAATTTGCTATTTCCACAGAATAATCTACAACAAAATCCCCTCCATATTTAAGCAAAATCGCTCCTATTACAATAAATATTATAGATAGAAATATATTTATATTTGCTTGTTCTTTTTTACTACTTATATAAGTTTTTATAATATCTTTTATTTCTACCAATATCGGATATAAAAAGTATATTACTCCAAGCGCTAATAAAAAACTTCCGTCTATTCTATTTATTATTCCCTTTTGGCTTCCGAAGATATCCTAGACCTAATAATAATACAAGAAGTGTTGCTAAAAACGATATTGGAATATGTATTATTTTCGCTTCTTTTTCTATCTTAATAGGTCTTATTACAGCCATTAATCCTAATATTAATAATAAATTACATAGGTTACTTCCAACTGCATTGCCTATTATTAAATCTCCTGCTCCTTTGCTAGCAGAGGTAATTGTTATTATTATTTCAGGTGCTGATGTTCCAAGGGCAATAATGCTCAAGCCTATTAGCATTTCTGGTATATGAAATTTTCTAGCAATTTCTCTAGAACCTTTTACTAAAAAATTTGCTCCTAATATTAATATAATAAAACCTATTAATATCATAAATAATTTAAATATCATTTCTTCTCCTTTTTGCATATTATATCCAGTTTTTTTATTTATATGAATTTAGCGATTTCTTTGGAGCGCGGGTCGCTTAAGGACGTTAAGGCCCCTACAGCATTTGCAATTGTTTTGTGTTTTGCGGGCGGCTTTCTTGCCGTCCCTACGAATTTTGCGTGGTTAAAATCGCGTGCCATGATATTTTGCGTTAAAAAAAGGCAAACCTTATAGATTTGCCTTTCTAATGTGGAGGGCTTTCTTGCAGTCCCTACATTATTCGATTATTTTTTTAGTACAAATTTTTTGATTAGTATAATTGCTACTCCTATTACTGTAATTGAGCTTATTGTTATGATTGTTATTTGTACTGGTGTTAATCTATCCTCACCTGTTGGTCTAGAAATGATTATTGTTTCTGCCCAGAATTCATCTGGTTCGTTTAGTTGTTTATATCCACTTAAATCTTCTACACTATTATCAGTAATGTCAACTCTTAATGTTTCTCCCTCATTCCATGCTGATTTATCTTGCTCATTCAATTTCTCAGCAATCTCCACAACTTTTTCTTCTTCAATTGTAGGATGCTGTTTTCTTACTTCGCTTTCCATATCACCATTTTCTAATAGCATATTTGGAGTTACTATAATGTATAATACTAACTTAGGATTATATATTGTATCTAATAATCCATTTGTAGGTAGTAAGTATGAGTTTAAGTTCATTCTTGTGTCTTCACTATGTACAAAATTTAAGTTATCTGGTTCAGATTGCACATCTCTTCTTCCTGCTGCGTTAGAATATGCTGTTATTTCTGCTATATAACTTGGTATACTTATTCCTTCCACACCATCTGATATAGAAGATATAAATGAAGTTACATTTAATCTCTTACCATAGTCCATCGTATTAGCTTTTAAGAAAGCACTTGGTTCTTTAGTTGTAACTATATTTTCTATTTGTTTCTTTATTAAGTTTCCGCTTTCATCATAGTATGGTTTTTCTGCATTTTCTGCATTTACTGGCACTTGCTTAAAATAACTACCTTCAGAGTATTTTAAATCGTTATTTAATGCTTCTTCTAAGTTTTCTACTCTAGATACAATAGGTTCCGTGCCAGCGGTTTCTCCGTTGTAATAGTATTGACCTAAGTATGTTCCTATAGCATTATTTTCCTCAGAGTATGAATAATTTCCATTTTTCATTGATGTTTTAACAGAACTACTTGCTCCTTCTAGGTAATCTACATAATCATCTTTTCCGTTATTGTTAACATCTTTAGAGATATTATTCCTATACTCATTTACCATATCTTCAGATAAGTAATCTTCTTCGTTAGAAAGATTCTTTAATACATAAGTGTATTCAGCCTCTAATGTAGCACCATTTGCATTTGAGCCTATATCTGTTTCTACCTTCCAGAATCCTCTTTCTGTTCTTGTAGATTTTATTGTAGAAAGTCCTTTTTGGTTTCCTTCAACCTCAATATCAGAATTACTCAAAATTTCATCTATAGCAGCTTTTGCTTCAACTATTGGTAATTCCCCTGTTCCATTTGGTGTTACTTTTAATGCAGTTATATGTTTTTCTACCTCTAATTTTAGTTCTGGTCTTAATACTAATCCAAAGTTCATATTACTAAAGTTTATTGTATTTAAGATATATTCAAACGATACATTTGTACTATCTGATATTGTAGAATTACTTTCTGCATCAATAGGTACATTTATTCTTGATGTTTCTGCTGCCATCCAAGTTCTACTTCCTACATTTTCTTTTATATCTTCAAGTTCTTCGTTTGTAAGCTCTCCTTCAAAATCTTCATCTATTTCTTTTTTATAGTACTCTTTTAAATTCTGTTTTTCTATGTCTGTCAAGTCATCAAAGTTAGTATTTTTTACAAAGCTTTCAAGTGCTGTTCCAAGCCCTCCATTTACGTATGATGAATAAGCCATTACTTCTAATCTTCTTGCTTCATTATCTCTTGCTACTGAATCATCTTCTGAGTACTCTGAATCATTGTACCAGTCATTTTTATATTTATTATCTATGGTTGACTTATAATCTTGACCATTATATTTAATAATATTAGCTCTTCCTACTTCATCTTGGAATAAATTATCTACTCTTCCATCACCATAAATGTATCTAATTATATAATTTCCTGGTATAAATTCTTCGAATCTATATTCTCCATTATCATTAAGCTCATCTACATAAATTTCAAGATTGTTCTCTGTTTTTACACTTGTGCCTGCTGGATGTTGATCATCTGCTTTTTTATAAACATAGCTTACTCCTGGATATCCATTTCTTTCTGTAGTTTTTACTGTATTACTTCCAGATCTTGTCTCTTGCCATATGTATTCGAAATATTTACCATTCTGCTCCCTTATCTCGATAAGCTGTACAATTACATCGTCTATTCCATTTTCGGTATTTATCTTACCATCTTTGTCATAATCATTAAATACTGTACCTGTAGTAATTCTTGCATTGTCTCTTATAGAAATATTTATTCCTGGTGCTTCGCTTGAATCGTCTTCATGTCTTGGATTTCCATCTATAATCATATTGCCTGGTGTAGAATCATTATCTATTAACCCTCCACTTGTTGTAGTATATGAAGTTATTTCTGCTAAGTTTGCGCATTCTAATCCGTTTTCAATTTGTTCTGGTAAGTGTCCATCTGTTCTCTTAACTTCGAAGGTTAAATATAATTCTTGCCTATAATTATTATCTTTTGTTAATTCTTCACCAAAATTAGATATTAACACTTTTTGTTTTCCAATTTCTGATACAGGCTCTGATACCTTTATACCTTCGCCATTAGTTGCTATTCCATATTCATCTACTTGTCTACCTACTTTAATATCTGTATAATTATTATCAAAGTAATATGCTATCTCGTCAACTTTTGATGAATGAGTTGTTTGACTATATAATACTACCTTATATGTTACAAACGCTCTTAATTGATCGTTTATATTTAATCCTGCTATTTCTTCAGAGTCGCCTGAATTCATTTGGTTGTCAATTTTTTCTTCTCTAACATAATCATCTATTCTAAAGTTATAGTCTGACCTATATAAGTATAAACTGTATTCTATATCTTCATCTGGAGCCTTATTTAACAAATCATCTAAGTTTGCTCCATCTAATATTTGGTTATATCCATATGTTGTACTCTTATCATTAATTGTTAATCTTGCTGAGAATACATCTGTTCCCAAAGCTAAGTCAAATATTTTTTCAGCTAATCCACAGTTTATGTCTAAAGCATAATGATTTTTGTTTATTGTACCATCTTCATTCCATGTATCTAACCAATCATTCATATCACTATTGCTTGTGTCTTCTGGTTTTCTTAAGTAATTATCTGATTGTGCTGTCATTGCATATTCTGTAATTACATTTCCTTGTCCATCTTTGGTAATTAAAGTACTTGTATATTTTCCTGATTCATTTGC
Source organism: uncultured Clostridia bacterium (assembly GCA_944391865.1). GTDB lineage: Bacteria > Bacillota > Clostridia > TANB77 > CAG-508 > CAG-452. Next base: position 31,784 of record CALXVD010000001.1, on the reverse strand, counting down.
GCCATTATTTTGGTAAACTAAATCACTTTCTATTCCGTTTGCTGATGAATATGAATTGTTAGCATTATCTTGTGTTTTTCCATCTGATATTGTTTTAAACTTTTCGTTAAAAGCTTGTCTATCAATTTCTTCTACTTTTGATTCATTATTATTTTCATATAAATTTTTAGAAACAGGAATTGTTTCGTAATTTATACCGTCATATGTAAACTTAACATAGTAATTAGTTCCTTTTTCTATGTTAGGGAATACATATTCTCCTTTTTCTAATGCTAATGTTTCTTCCCCACCATTATTTAAGTCATATTTTATTGATGCACCATCTTCTGCTGTTTTTAAAGTTAAGTCTCTACCATATTCATCTTTTGTGATTTTTTCATCGCCTTTATCGCCTTTATCTTTATATAATTCAACTTTAATTCCAGCCATACGCTCTTCATTGCTATCTATTTTTCCATTAGGTTCTGTAACTTCTTTTTCACCTTGTTGTCTATCTACCCATACAATTCCTCCTAAGTTCATAACTGGAATATCCTTAATATTTAAAGCTATTTCGTGGTTTTGAACATTAACTTTTCCTGGTATAAACTCGTCTTCTCTTACAGTTTCATCTGTTTCTGTTTTAGAAACAGTATATTCGTTACCTACTCTATGTAATGTCAATGTTATTTTTCCTACTATTCTCTTATATCCTACTGGTGCCTCTAATTCTTCCATTGTTATTGTTACATCTTTTGTTGCATCTGCAATTACAATATCTTCTAATACAATTTGCCCATTTGCATTAGTAGATACTTCCATTGAACCACCGTCTTTGAAGTTTGAATATCCTTTAATTGATTCTACATTATTAAATTTAATTTTAAATTTTGCTCCTTGGACTTTAGTGTTTATGTTTTGTGAATCTGCTTTTAATAATGTAAGTTTTTCTATCATTGATTTGTTATATACATTTGCAACAATTAACACATCTGTATTACTTTCATACTGTGTTTGTTGAGTTATTTCTATTACATCTGTATTTTCACTTGCAACTACCCATGTTGCGTTGCCATCATTTCTTATTGTATATTTAAATTTTATTTCTATTGGTTTTTCCAAAAGTTTGTATCCAGTAGGTGCTTCTAACTCTGTTATTATTGCTGTTACATCTGAATCTGTTTTTGGTTGTACATCAGGATTAAAATCTATTCCCCATTCTTCATTCGATGTAGCAACAAGTGTAGATAACTCTTTGCCATCTTGCATATATACTACTTGGAACTTTGCACCTACTATCTCCTTACCATTATCATCTTTCTTTCTTAACCTTAAATCAATCTTTGGTAATCTCTTGTTTTCAACATCTAAAGTTATTTTAGAAATACCTCCTGATGTATTAGCTGAAACAGTCACCTTTTCTACACTTGGCCCATCAGTTTTTTGTACATTCCATTTACCATTTGAATATGTAAAAGTTAATTTAATAGGTTTATCTAAAAGTTTATAGTTATTATCTGAATCAGAAGCTGCTTTTGTTTCTGTTATTGTTGCAGTAAATGTATTTGAATTTGTTGGTTTTCTTTGAGAAAATGTTATTTTTCCATCTTTTACTGTTTTTGTTTCTGTTGCTAATCCATTACTATATTCCACTTTGAATTCTGCATTACTTACGCTATTACCTTGAGTATTTTTCTTATTTAAAATAATTTGTATTGGTGGAATTAAGCTCTTGTTTATATTAACTGATGTATTAATACTATTATTATATCTTCCTGCTTGGTCTACAACAATCATGTCTTGAATATCTTTATCATAATCAGAAGATGCATCCTCTATTATCATATACCACAAAGCATAAACATTAGTATCACTAAAGGTTATATTTAATTTATTAATCTTATTAATATTTTTACTTGATATTATGTTGTTTGGTATTTTAATATAAAACTCATTTGTTAATTTAGAAGTTGAAGTACCTCCTTTTGTTATAAAACTAAAATCTCCATAATTTAATGTTTGATTATCATTATATGTAATGCTACTTGATTTAACACTTTCGAATTCTGAATTATATGTAGCTTTAAATGGTCCTAATTTTATATAATCTCCATAATAAGTTATATTAATTGCACCATTTGAACCTATAGCCTTTAATGTAGGTTTTTTGGCACTTGATTTATATTTCCCAAATCTATCAGCTTTATCATATAAATCCATTCCAAAAACAACATTACCATCTTTCTTTGGAAAATAGCCCTCGTTTGCGTTTTCTGGCCACTGTCCTGGAGAAGCCTGTCTAACTTTGTCTACACCTATTTCATTTATCCATAAAGCATGCTGTTTCTTTGAACTTTTTTTGTATTCATCCCAACTTTCATATGTTTCTTCTTTTTCTGATAAAAGATATGCCAATCTAGCATTACTAGCACCTGTTGATGAAGTCTCTTGGTATATAATGTTCCCTTCGTCATTATAAATTGGTTCAGTTCCATCTCCAGCTTTTGCAAAATATCTTTTATAATGATATCCCTCATCCAATGAGCCTCTATAAATTGGTCCTGGTCCGCTCACTCTTGTTTTGTCTGCTTTGAATATACTCGATGCACTCCAATATTTTACAGTAATTGCATCAGAATTCTTAATAAATGTTACTTTTTCTAAAACGTATTCTCCATCATTAATCAAAGAATCAATCTCATAGCAATTAATCCATTCTACATCGGCTAAAACTTTTCCATTCTTTCCGTCTACCAAATTTATTTTATATGCATTTCCCGTCGTTCCTTTACCTTCTTTAAAATACGTAGTACCAAAATAGTTGTTGTTATCATCTTTTATTCTATTTTTATTAATTCCGTTTCTAAAACCTAAATCATTAATAATTTGCTCTGGCGTTTTGGTTTGCACACTTAAATCATCACTTTTATTAAATCCCGATGTAACTGCTGCATTAACTTTTAAATTAGGTAAGATTGTAATTACTGCAAATGTAATTATAAGCAATAATATTAGTTTAATACTTTTTATTTTATTCTTCATTACAAATCCTCCCTTCCTATTGCTAGCACTTTTTTATTAATAAAGTAAATTCCTGTTCCCAGTATTAACATACTTCCAATTACTATTCCTATATATAACATTGGTCCACCAGTACTTATTGAAATAATTATATCTGCACCTGACATATCATTTTCTTTTTCTTCTTTGTTTCCTGGAGTAGAATTTTTATCATCTAATGCAAATTCATTAAAATCTTCTTGTATTTCTGCTGTATTACTTACAAGCCCTGTGTTATTTTCTGTCATTGTTTTTGTAAGTATTAATTTTACTTGTTTTGTTTCACCTGGCATAATTTCTTCTGATGCTAATTCTTCTGAATATAGATTGTTATCTGTATCTACATACCAGTTAGGATTTAGCTCTGAACTGAATTTAAAGTCTGGTGATACATAATCTACTAGTTTTTTAGCATATCCTGGAACAGCACCTTCGTTTGTAACATCTATTGCATATTCTACAACAACTGTTGAACCAGCTAATCTCTTACTGCTAATTTCTACTTTTGCAAGTTGCTCTTTATCATAATTATATGTTGTTGTTCCTGCTGAATTTTGCACAGTTACTTTTGTTATATATTTATCCAATTTTAAGTCAAAAATTTCATTTAGAACTAATCCTATATTTATGTCTGCAATGTTTTGATCTTTAATGGTAATAATATCTGTTGTTATTATTGTTTTTCCTTCTGTTGTTACTATGTTTGCTACAGAGTCTTTTCCTGAAACAGGAGTTAATTTATATGTGTTTTTGTTGTATTCAAATTCTATTGTATAATTACCTTGTTTTAAATTTTCAAATCTATAAATTCCATTTTCATCAGTTATTACATAGATTTCTTCTCCATCTTCATCTACTAAGTATTCATTAGTATCAGCATCTTTTATTTTTACTAAGATTCCTTTTAAGAGCTTTTCATCTTCTGCTCTTTGCCCATCTTCGTCATCATCTAACCATGCAATACCAGTAATCTTATATATACCCTCTTGTGGGTTGTCTGGGTTTGGATTATCTGGATCTGGATTATCTGGGTCTGGATTATCTGGGTCTGGATTATCTGGATCTGGGTTATCTGGATCTGGGTTATCTGGATCTGGATTATCTGGATCTGGGTTATCTGGGTTATCTGGATCTGGGTTGTCTGGATCCGGATTATCTGGGTCTTCTGGTGTTTCATAAATTTTATTTGTTGCTTTTATAACCTCACTAAACACTACTCTGTTTTCATCATCTACCCCTCCTGAATTGCTACCTTCTACCTCTATACTTGCTTCTGCCTCTAATTCTTCCCCTTCTATAAATGAATTAGTAACTTCTGTAATAACTTTAATAGTTATAGTTTGATTAGCTTCTATTAATCTATGATCAAGTATATATTGATACTCGCTATTAAATTCTTCTATTATATTACCTTCTGATAAAACCTGAATATTTTTAATTATTAAGCCTAGCGGAATATCTATTCCTATACCTGCATAACTTAATATTGGATTATTGTTTTTAATATTTAATTCATAAATAGCTTCCTCTCCTGGCTTAAATTTCTCCGGTGATGAAGTGAATTGTATAGTAAAATTAGGCTTTACTACAAAATCTCCTTCTACTTTGCTTTCTATAACCATGCCATTATTATACTCAACTGTAACATCATACATTAATTGTTTACAATATTTTTCTTCTTGTATATCATTAACATAAGTTTCTAATTCTAAAGTAACGCTTTCATTTGGAGCTAATTCTCCTATTTGATAAACAGCTAATTTAGCTTGTTCGTCCCATGTACTTGTATCACTTTCATCTTCTGAAACTATATTTTCTCCAGTATGAGTAACGCCCTCTGGAATGGCTCTTTTTACTGTTACATTGTTTAGAGTTTCTCCACTTACATTAGTAATTTTTACTCTATGGACATTTCTATCACCCTCGTATAAAGAAATATTTGAACGAGATAAACTTTCTATATTTAATACAGCTTTTTCTACTGTATTTATAATAGTATTGGTTAATTGTTCAGGTAAATAATTAGCTGTAACAGTTGTTATGTTTGAAATGGTTTTATTTTCTTCTCCTGTAGCTAAATTATTTATCTGTACTTTTACAGTTTTGGTAATGCTTTCTCCTGCTTCCATTTCTTCTACTACCCATGAAGTTTCACTGCCATCTACTAACATAGCTCCATCTGGTACTGGATTATTTATTTGTATATTTCTAGCTGTTGATTCTCCTGTATTTGTTACTGTAATATTATAAGTAATTTTCTGACCTTCGTATACGATTTGTTCATTCTCCACGCTAGATTTTACATCTAATGCCAAACTTACTTCCTGTTCTGTTTCCAAAATAACTTTTGGTGAATTTAAAGTACTACCATTGGCTGTAAATACATCATATTGTAATATCATACTCTTATTAACTCCAATGTTTGCAGGTATTTCTAAGTTGTATGCGAATTCTGTTATCTGTCCTTTTGCTAACTCTGCAAAAACAATTTTATAACCTGTTGCATTTTCAGAATATTCATTATTCCAGTTACTATCTTGGCTAACTTCTTGGTCTTGTGTGTAATATATTGTAGCATTTTGTGCTGTGATTTCTGATTTTAGCACTGCATTAATATTTGAATCTCTATTTACTTTTCCTATTACTGTAATTTCACCCGAAGCATCACCAGTATTATTTATAATTGTACCTTTTACAGTTGCTAAAGTAATATCTGCTTGTTCATTTAATAAACCTGCTTTTTCTTCATTTTTAAATGAAATAACTTCAGGTTCTGTACCATTATAATTAGAAACACTGTTTGCTAACAAAATTCCTTGTTCAGCTTCAAATTTTAATTTTGCACTACTTGTTGCAAATTCATCTGAATTTGAGTAAATTGTATCTTTTCCATTTGTACATCTTAATAAAATATCACGTTCTATAGTTGGTAATAATTTTGTTGTTTTTATTCCAGCATTAACTAATATTTGTGTATCTTTTCCTATATATGAAGTTTGCTCACCTACTAGTTTAATTCTTAGTATATTTCCATTTAATTCATAATTTTCTAGATCCAAACCATTTCCGTTTAATACTTTAACTTCATTAACTTTTATGTTTTGTACTTCTGCTGGCAATTCTATTTCTATAACAGGCTCTTTATATAAATCATATTTTAAATCACTTGTTTTTAATGTTGCAGTAATATTAATTATATTGCTATTAACATCTCCTGTTGTTGATACTTTTTGTTCTGCTATTCCTAAGCCTATTTCTGTTTTAGGTTCTTGCATAAATATACTTGTTTCTTTAGAAATATTTATAATTTCTTGATTATCTTCTCCTCCCATAACTGATGAAACAACAACAGTTTTTAATCCATTTATTTGCTCTATGTTGTCTTCTGGTGCTATTATTGCTTTTTTATGGTATATAGACATATTGCCTTCTGATAATGGTTTGCTTGTTGTTATAACTAATGTATTAATATTATTATCGTATTCTAAATAAAAGTTTCCATTTTCATCTGTTTCACTATCTTTATTTATAGTTGCAAATTCAGTTAGTTCTCCTTGTTGGTTAGGATAAGATATAGCTATACTTCCCTCTTCTCCTAATACATTTAAAAATTCTTCTTTATTTATATATGTAGCTTTATAATATGTATCTGCATTTATAGTTTCATTATTTTCTATAGTAAATACATCCTGTGTATTAGACATTTTTATTGTTTCTGCTACTTCTGCATAATTAACACTAAGTTGCCATTGAACATCAAATTCTGTTTCTTGTCCTATTTTTATATTGCTTTTATATAGTGATTTAGTTGCTCCTATATTACTTAATATCGCATCTCCTATTTCTTCTGTATTTTCTAATGGATCCTCTAAATGTTTTGTTACTACTTGATTATTTGTTCCATATAGATTTATTTTGCTACTTATATCTGAATAACAATTAGTTGTATCAACATTCTCTTCATAAACATATGTAATTATAAATGTATCTTCACCATTTTTGCTCCAATTTACATTGTTATTTTCGTCTGCTGTATTAACTACTTTTATATTAATTTTATGTTCTTCTTCATTATATGACCATTGTCCTTTTTTAGATTCTTCTAATGTTCCAAATTCTGTGCTATCTTCACCATTTGTTGCTTTAGTACTATATGCAGTTGCTATTACTTTTTCTGGGTATATTCCTGCTAATTCTGGAGCATTTATTTCTATTTCTGTGTCCTTTATTGGATATATATTGTTTTCTATTCCTGAAGATACTTGTAATTGTATAATTCTTTTATTTACTCCATCTATATTATATATTTTATTTGTGATAAATTTTTGTTCTAGCTTAATTGGGTTATTATCCTTTGTTATGTTTTCAGTTGTCCAAGAAATTTTTACATTTTTTACTGTGTTTAATGATTCTATTTCTCCATCATTATTTTTGTAATTACCAGTTACTCTTATTTGGCTTTCTTTATCTAATAAATCTAAATTAAATAAATCATCTTTTTTGGCAACTATTTCTAGTTTTGCTTCTACACTTTTATCTGATGGTATTGAACCAATATTAATAGCTGTTTCTCCATTTTTTAATCTAAAGTTTGAATTTTCTAATTCTAACTTAACATCATTTAAAACTCCTCCACCTTTTACACTAATTAGTGCATATAATATTATGTCTTCGGAGTTTATATCTTTACTTATTTCATAACTATTTAAGTCATTTGCATCAAAATATACATCGAAAAATACATTATCTTCGATGTTAGTTGTATTATCTTGGTTTCTTAAGGTAACGTCTGCTGCTATTGCTTCCCCTATGTAGGAACCAAGCAAAGTAAAGTTTGCAAATGTTAAAGTTATTATTAATAGTGTTGCTAGAATTTTTATTCTTGTTTTCCCATTATTTAATTTTTTTAAATCATTAAACATAGTAGTTTCCTCCCAAATAAAATATTTAAAATACCCCTAAACTGTACCTTTATATATTAATATAGCATTATTTTTACATTTTTATCGCTTAATGTCAATATGTGTTTTTTGGAAGAAATACATATTTTTTTAATTCGTTCCAAATACATATACGGAAACTGAATTGTCAGAATTTTCTATTGAAAAATGACATTTTCGTGACATTTTATAAACATTATGTCTTTTTCTTAAAATATAGCTATACTATCTTATATTATAATCGTTTATGTCAACTTTTTCAAGGGATTTTTAATAGTTTTAAGGTTTTTTTTAGAAAAAATGTTAATGTAAATGGATTTCTTTGAAAAACGGGTCGCCGTGGGCGGCGACCCCTACAATATAAATAAAATTTCTTTGAAAGAATTTCTTAATTGAACACCTCTACGATGGTTGTCATTGTTTTTGTTTTAAAATTTTCTTTATTTTTATTATATTGTCCAATGTTTGTATATATCCCTGTTGATAACAAAATTCCAGCTTGTTTATATTAAAAGGTTTTACATCTTTTAAGTCTATTTCTATAACATAGTCGCTTGCTTTTATAGATTCTTCTATTAACTTTTCTGTCATTAGGTCTAATGACTGCATTGCTATATTGTATATTGTGTTTTGTTTTCTGGGTGTTTTTAGTTTGAATTTAATAGAAATTACTTTGTCTACTCCTAGCTTTTTTGCTTCTTGTGCCGGTAAATTATCAAATATTCCTCCGTCTACAAATTGAAATTTCTTGTATTCAAATGGAGCATACATTCCAGGAAAAGTAGAGCTTGCTCTTACGGCTTTAGCTATTTCAATGTCTTTTATATACTGTTTTCCTTCTAGTTTTTCACAGTTTGTAAATATAATTTCTTTATCGCTTATTAGGTCTGTTGCTGGTATTGATATTGGCATTTTTATGTCTTTAATATTTTTTATTTTTTTAAGTTTTGCTGTTTCTTCTATGGCTTGCTCTATATTATAGCTAGATGTAATTCCTCCTAGTTTTATTCCTCTTAATTCTTTAATGCTACCAAATAAATATTTTGGAGAGATATTCATTACTGATTTAGAAAAATAATTAAATAGTTTTATCATTTCTTCAGTGGTGTATCCCATTCCGTAAAGCGCTGCAACTATACTACCTGCTGAAGTTCCAGCTATTGCTTCTATTTTTATTCCGTTTTCTTCTAATGCTTTTATTGCTCCAACATGTGCTGCGCCTCTTACGCCACCTCCTGCTAGTGCTAGACCTATTTTCATAAAATCTCTTCCTTTCAGTTTACAGTTTAATTTGAAATTTGTTTTTGAGAAGTGTGAGGTGTGAAGTGTGAGGTGTGCTTTTTAGAGCTAGGCTACGTAAGGCTTACCCTAATTTCACACTTCCCACATCCCACTTCTCATTCAAATTACAATTTTCCTCTATGAATTTCTTTTTGCTAATGATTTTCCTACTATTTTTCCTGCTATTTTTTCTGGTACTATTTTGCTTAAAAACCTAATTGCTTTGTTGTTTCCGCCAGGAATTATCATGTATTTCCCTTTAAACATGTTGTCTATTGCGTATTCTGCTACATATTTACTTGTCATAAGTTTTGTTTTGAATTTTACATTTGCTTTTTCTAAAAACGGTGTTTTTATTGGTCCTGGGCAAAGGCAACTTATTTTTATATTATATCCGCCTTGGCTTAGTTCTTCGTATATACTTTGTGTTAGTTTTAATACATATGCTTTGGTTGCATGATATGTTGCCATTTTTGGTCCTGGCAAGAAACCTGCTATGGACGATACATTTAATATATATCCAGAATTGTTCTTTTTCATGTCTGCTAAGAATAGTTTTGTTAGTGTGTGTACTGCACATACATTTGTGCTTATCATGTTTAGTTCTGTTATTAAGTCTGTTTCTGAGAAGTCTCCGCATGTCCCAAACCCTGCATTATTTATTAATATATCTATGTTTCCTACTTTTTTATATAGGTTTATGCAGTTTTCTGCATCTCCTAAGTCCATACATATTATTTCACATTTTGTTTTTATTTGCTTTTGTACTTCTTCTAGTTTGTCTTGTTCTCTTGCTACTAGTACTAAATCTATTCCTTGCTCACTTAAATATAGTGCCATTTCTTTTCCTATTCCTGATGATGCACCTGTTACTAATGCTTTCATAAATACTCCTTCTTTCTATTTGGGAGGTGCGAGGTACGAAGTGTGAGGTGTGCTTTTTAGGGTTAGGCTACGTAAGGCCTACCCTAATTTCACACTTCCCACATCCCACTTCTCACTTCTCATTCAAATTACTCTTTCTCTATTAGATTTATATGATTATATCAGATATTTTTAAAAATTAACAGTTTTTACTTTATTTATTTTAATTTTTGTTATATAATCTTTTAAATATTGTTAGGGGGCTTTAATTTTGACACGTTTTGGATTGGAAGAAAAAGTTATTGAGTCTTTTCAAAGTGTTTTTTCTAAATATCCTGAAATTGATAGAGCTTGCATTTTTGGTTCTCGTGCAAGGGGAGATTTTAAAAGAACTTCTGATATAGACATTGTTCTTTACGGGAATACGTTAAACCACACTTTGAATACTAAAATTTTTTATGACTTGGAGGACTTATACTTAATTTACAAAATTGATTTAATTAATTTTAATTCTTTAAAAGATGGTGATAAACTGAAGGAAAATATTGTAAACGAAGGAGTTGAAATTTATGCCAAATAATTTAATGGAAAGTGCAGAGGCTTTTAAAAATGCTTATCTAAAATTAAAACAATTTATAAATGAAGATAATGGTTCTGAACTTGCAAGGGCTGGAATTTTACATGCTTTTGAATTTACTTTTGAACTGTGGTGGAAATATTTACAAAGATATTTAGATAGTTTATATGTTTTGGAAGAGCATGGTCCAAGTAGTGTAATAAAAATGGCCTTTCAAAATGGAGTTTTAAAAGATGGCCAACCTTATATGGATATGCTAAGAGATAGAAATTTAATTTCTCATACATATAAAGAAAATATGGCTGAGGAAATTTATTTGAGAATTAAAAATAATCATATTTTAACTTTAGAAAAGTTTTATAATGATATGAGTTTATAATGGAGGTTTAATAAATGGAATATAATCATAGTGAAATTGAAAAAAAATGGCAAAATTACTGGGATGAAAAGCAAAGTTTTAAGGCAGTTACTGGAGATAAATCTAAAAAACCTTACTATATATTAGTAGAGTTTCCTTATCCTTCTGGTGCGGGGCTTCATGTTGGGCATGTAAGAAGTTATACTGCGCAAGATGCTTTGGCTAGAATGAAGAGAATGCAAGGTTATAATGTGCTTTACCCAATGGGCTGGGATGCTTTTGGTGCTCCTGCTGAGCAATATGCAATTAAAAATCATATTCACCCAAAGGATGCAGTTAAAGAAAATATTCATACTTTTAAAGGACAAATGAAAGATTTAGGATTTTCTTTTGACTGGTCTCGTGAGTTTTCTACAACAGATCCAGATTATTATAAGTGGACTCAATGGCAGTTTTTACAATTTTATAAGCATGGTATGGCATATAAGGATACGGTTCCTGTAAATTGGTGTCCTACTTGTAAATCTGTTTTGTCTAATGAAGATGCAGCAGGTGGAGTTTGTGAAAGGTGTGGGAGCCAAGTTGAACAAAAGGAAAAGTCTCAATGGATGCTTAGAATGAGTGATTATGCAGAAGATTTATTAAAGGGGCTTGATGATACTAATTTTGCTGATAGAGTAAAACTTGGGCAAATTAATTGGATTGGTAAATCTACTGGTGTTGAATTAGATGTTCAAATTGTTGGTGGCGGAAGTTTTTCTGTTTTTACAACTTGTATTGAAACAGTTTATGGTATTACTTTTTTTGTTATTGCTCCTGATGGCAAGCTAATTAAAGAGTTAATGCCTAGGGTTAAAAATAAAGAGGAAGTAAATAATTATATTAAAGAAACAGCTAAAAAGTCTGCTATGGATAGAACTGAGCTTAACAAAGGGAAAACTGGTTGCAAAGTAGAAGGTATTATGGCTATTAACCCAGTTAATGGAAAAGAGGTTCCAATTTTCCTTGGCGATTTTGTTCTAGGTGACTACGGAACTGGGGCTGTTATGGCTGTTCCATCTCATGATCAAAGAGATTTTGAGTATGCTGCTCAGCATAATTTGGAAATGATTCAGGTAATTGATGGAAGAGATGTTAGCAAAAGTGCTTTTGAAAAGCAAGATTATTTAGGAAAAGGTTGCAAATTAATTAATTCTGAAGAATTTACTGGTCTTACTGTGGAAGAGGCTAAAAAAGCAATTACAGATAAACTTGTAGGTGAAGGTATTGCAAGGAAAGTAAATAATTATAAAATGAGGGATTGGGTATTTTCTAGGCAAAGATTTTGGGGAGAACCTATTCCAATGGTTTATTGTGAAAAATGCGGTTGGGAGCCTTTGAAAGAAGAAGATTTACCATTACTTCTTCCTGATGTTGCAGAATACGAACCTACCGAAGATGGTGAAAGTCCTCTTGCAAATATTTCTGATTGGGTAAATACAACTTGTCCACATTGCGGTGGACCTGCAAGAAGGGAAACAGATACTATGCCTAACTGGGCTGGTTCTAGCTGGTATTTCTTAAGATTTATGGATCCTCACAATGATAAAGAATTTGCTTCTATGGAAGCTATGAAATATTGGAATAGAGTTGACTGGTATAACGGAGGAATGGAACATACTGCAAGGCATTTGCTATATGCTAGATTTTGGGTTCAATTCTTATATAATATTGGATTAGTTCCTAAAAAGGAAATGATTTGGACTAGAGTTAGTCATGGTATGGTTTTAGGTTCTAATAATGAAAAAATGAGTAAATCTAAAGGTAATGTTATTAATCCAGATGATATCGTAAAAGAGTATGGCGCAGACACTTTAAGGGTTTATGAAATGTTTATGGGAGATTATACTGGGGATGCTCCATGGAGTACAGATTCTTTAAAAGGTTGCAAACGTTTTATAGATAAAGTTATTCGTTTAAAAGATAAAGTTGGCGATGGAGATGGATATTCTAAAAAATTAGAATCTATTATTCATAAAACTATTAAAAAAGTACAAAATGATTTAACAACTATGGCTTATAACACTGCTGTTTCAAGTTTGATGATACTTGCAAATAGTTTTGATGATGAAAAATCTATTACTAGAGATGATTATCATTTGCTATTGAGCTTGCTTAACCCAATTGCTCCTCATATTACAGAGGAATTAAATGAAATGTTAGGATATAAACCAATTTGTGAGTCTACTTGGCCAGCGTATGATGAGGCTAAGACTATTGATAGTGAAATAGAAATTCCTGTTCAATTAAACGGAAAGGTTAAAACTACTATAAAAATTGCTTTGGATAGCGAAGAAAATATCATTAAAGGAAAAGTGCATGAAGCAGTAAGCAATTTATTAGAAGGAAAAACTATTGTTAAAGAAATATATGTAAAGAATAAGATTTATAATATAGTGGTTAGATAAATTGGAATTTATAAAATTGTATTTCGTTTTTGGAATTTGGTATTTTGCTGTAGGGGCGGACGACCCTGTCCGCCCGTTAATCTTGGAAATTCGGGTCGCCGAGGACGTAGACCCCTACAACGTTTGCAATTGATTTCGCACCTTTCGGACGGCTTTCTTGCCGTCCCTACATTTCTAATCTCTAACCTCTAATCTCTAATTATCTATATATTTTTTATATTCTTTTTCTTAAATACAATAAATGTAGGTATCATCATTATTGCAAAGTAAATTAAGCATATTACTATTGAAAATGGAATATTTAATCCCTCCATCAATGGTAATTTTCCATTTAAGAACTGTGTAAAATCCCAGTTTGGTGTTACAAAATATTTAAGCCACTCTAAATTATAATAATAAGCAAATTGATTTACCATGCTTGATGCCATATATCCTAAAAGTGATATTGTTATTGCAACTGCTGTATTTGTAAATAATGTGCTTAATGCAAATGCAAGCGTTCCAATTAAAATATATATTGGCATTTTTGCAAGTCCTGTTAATATTGTACTTAAAATTACATTTGTTTCTACAATAGAATTAGTATTATGGTTATATTCAACTGCTGGTATACTTAAGGAATCAAATCCAAAGAATATTCCGCCAATTATAAATTGCATAATTAATATTGCTACCATTATGAATACTACTGTTAACAGTACTACAACATATTTAGCAAATAATATTTTTGCTCTGCTATATGGTCTTACTAATAATAATTTTATTGTGCCTTTGTTAAATTCTTCGCTTACAATGGCTCCTGCAATTAAAACTACTGTAATTATTATAAATAATTCATATTCTGAAAATGTATTTAATAATATTCCTCTTGCGTTTGCTTGATTAAAAATATCTTTATCATTTTCTAAAGCATATTTGCTTTTTTCAAAATCTTCTTTTGCTTCTTGGTATGCTATTTTCTCATCATATGATATATTATTTTTTCCTTCATACTCTAAAACTTGAATTTTACTTTCTGAATATTTAGAAAGTGCTTGGTTTTTATAGTTATTGCCATATTCTATGTTATAGTCTAATCTCATTTGTAATGTTTCTATTTGTAAATCTAGCATTGGATCTGTATTTTCCCCTAAAAGTTCTTGATTTTGTTTTGCTATGTTTAGCTCTTCTTCTGCAAACCTTCTCCAGTCTCCAGAATTTAAAGCTTCTACAAAACTATTATATTGATTAGTTAATTCTTGGACTTTTTTATCATCTTTTTCTTGGTATGTTGCATAATTTAGTTCTGAAATATATTCTGCACCTGTATTTAATATTACCTCATATTGCCAAGAATTTTTATCATATTGTTTTAATAAATTATACGTATCTATATCTGATTTATAAGTTACATAGTCTCCTACTTCAGCAGGGTTTTCTGGATTTAATTTTTTTATTTCTTCCTCTAATATGTTTATATATGATTCACTATAATATGATCCTCCAATTACTGATGAATACGTATATTTATATAAAGCGTTTGAGATTATAATAAATGCAAATATTATAATAAGCATTATATACAAACTTTTCTTTTTTAATATTTTGGTTATTTCATTTTTTATTAAACTACTCAATTACATTACCTCCTGTCTTTTTTAAGAATGCATCTTCTAAGCTTATAATTTCTTCTGCACACATATATATCTTTTTGTTATTTTCTACTAATTTTTGAATAACAATAGGTGCTTGTTCTTTTTTTATGTGTAGTTTAAATTGAGTATCATTTATTTTTTCTATTGGCATTCCTATAATACTTTCTATGTTTTTCAAATTATCAACTTCTATAATATAAGATTGCTCTATTTTCTTAACATCTTTTATGTTATTTGTTTCTACAACTCTACCATTTTTTATTATAGTAACTTTATTGCAAAAACTTTCAAGTTCTGCTAAATTATGGCTAGATATTAAAATTCCCATTTTTTCTTTTTTAGCTAAATTTTTAATTAAATCTCTTAATTCTTTTATTCCTTCAGGATCTAGTCCGTTTGTTGGTTCGTCTAATATTAAAAGATTTGGCTTATGAAGAAGCGCTTGTGCTATTCCAAGTCTTTGCCTCATTCCTAATGAATATTTAGAAACTTTGTCATTTATTCTGTTTCCTAAACCTACTAATTTTACTACCTCATCTATTCTTTTTTCGTCCACATCTTTATACATGTTTTTTATAAGTTTTAAATTTTGGTATCCTGTTAAATACATATATAAGTCTGGATTTTCTACTATTGTTCCTACTTTTGATATTGCTTTTTCAAAATTCTTTTCGATATCAAAGCCATTTATTTCAACCTTTCCACTATCAATTTTTTGAAGACCTAAAATTAATTTTATGGTGGTTGTTTTTCCTGCACCATTTGGTCCAATAAAGCCCAATATATCACCTTGGTTAATTTGTAAAGATACATTGTTTAGTATTTGTTTCTTCCCAAATCTTTTATATAGGCCATCGCATTTTAGAATTAAATCACCCATTTAAATTTCTCCCTTCGTTTAATTTCATTCTGAGTATAACCCATTTTATTACATTGTCAATACGAAAATATGTAAATTAATAATTTCTTAATACTTTCTCTGTTTTTTCTTAATAAATTTTCTGCTATAATGTTTATATCAATTAAATATAAAGGAGTTTTTTATGTACAATATTTTAGTTTGTGATGATGATAAAGAAATAGTAGAAGCAATTGCTATTAATTTAAAAAAGGAAGGATATAACGTTATAAAAGCCTATAATGGCAAAGAGTGTTTAGATTTAATTAATGAGAATGAAATACATTTAATAATTTTAGATATTATGATGCCTATAAAAGACGGTACAGAAACCTTGTATGAATTAAGAGAACAAAGTTCTATTCCTGTAATTTTACTTTCTGCTAAATCTGAAGATAAAGATAAAATAGAAGGTTTAAATTTAGGTGCAGATGATTATGTAACAAAACCTTTTAACCCACTAGAACTAATTGCAAGGGTTAATTCTAATATACGAAGATATGTAGAGCTAAAAAATATGCCAGATGAAAAAAATAGCAATATTTATAAATCCGGAGAATTGCTTATTAATGATAATTCAAAAGAGGTTACAGTTGATGGCAAGCAAATTAAACTTACTCCTACCGAATATAACATATTGAAATTTTTAACCAAAAATAAGGGGAAAGTTTTTTCAATAGAGCAAATTTATGAAAATGTTTGGGAAGATGATGCTTATGCAGCAGAAAATATTATAGCTGTTCATATTAGGCACATAAGAGAAAAAATTGAAATAAATTCAAAAGAACCAAAATACTTAAAAGTAATATGGGGAATTGGCTATAAAATTGAAGATATTACTAATTA
Organism: uncultured Clostridia bacterium; assembly: GCA_944391865.1. GTDB lineage: Bacteria > Bacillota > Clostridia > TANB77 > CAG-508 > CAG-452. The sequence goes on along the minus strand of CALXVD010000001.1, from coordinate 14,900 downwards.
ACAAGGAGGTACTTTATGAAAAATTCATTATGGCTTAAAACTTTATGTTTTATTCTTGCACCTATTCTTATTTTTATATTTACATGTAATTTAATTTATATAATATACGCTGTAGAAAATCCAGACTATAAATCTATTGTAGAGGGCAATAACTATTTTGAATCAGAAATCTTTTCAGATTATTATAAATCTTCTTTAGTAACTCCTCTATCAAGATATAGTCATTATGAAGAAGCAGTATATGACGAAGACTACATAGATAATACAATAGAAAACATAAATGGTATTAATTATGTAGATGAAGATTATAATTACACCAAAAACTTTGTATATTTATTAATTGATAATACTACTAATCAAATATATACTAATTTAATTCCAACTCAAAAAACAGATACTATTGATGAAATAAAATCAGAAATTTCTAAAAACGCATATTATTGGAATTATAACGGGGAGATTTCTACAAATATAAATAATCTATCAAGTGAAAATATTCCTTATACTGATTATATATACACAGCTTTAGAAACTCACGAATATGAGTTATATACTTCTGTAAATCAAGATTTATTATATAAAGATAATTTTGTATTTGGTAAAATGGCATTTGACCTTATAAATACAATTGGAAATACACCTGTAATTTTAATTTCAATACTTTCACTTTCTTTGTTAATTTTAATATGCTCATATTTAGTTATATCTCTAGGACACAAAAAAGATTATGAAGGAATTTATTTAAATTATTTAGATAAACTGCCTCTTGGTGTTTTATTTGTTTTGTTATTTTTAGCAGGAGGAATATTTGCATTTGTCGGTGTTCTTGGTCCTGCTGCAATTAATACCATATTTAGCATAATAGCAGTAATAATCTTTTGCATAGACCTTTATGTTTGCTTTGCTATTTTTGTTTCGTCAGTTATTAAAAGAATTAAAGCAGGAACTCTTTTTAGAAATACTATTACATATATGCTTTTAAAATGGCTAAAAAAAGTATTTATAAAGTTTAAAAATTGGTGCAAAAAATGTTTAGATTTATTATTTACAAATACTAATTCAACACTAAAATTGGGGTTAATATATTTTGGCTTTATATTAGGTTCTATTATTTTAGTAAATATAGCGGCTCCATTTACTCTGCTTGCAATTGGTCTTTGGATATACATTTTTATATTATTGCTTAGAAAAACAAATAGTTTCTATAAAATCAAAGATGCTGTTCATGATATTTATGAAGGCAAAAATGATGTTAGGCTAGATGAAACAAATTTTAGTGGTGACCTTAAACAATTTGCATCTGATGTAAATGATATTGCAGGCGGTTTCTCTAATGCAATTTCTGAAAGTTTAAAAAGTGAAAGGCTAAAAACAGAACTTATAACAAATGTTTCTCATGATATTAAGACGCCACTTACTTCTATTATTAGCTATGTTGATTTATTAAAACAAGAAAATATTGAAAATGAAAAAGCAAAAGAATATATAGATGTTTTAGATAGTAAATCACAACGTTTAAAAAGATTAATTGAAGATTTAGTAGAAGCATCTAAGGCTTCTTCTGGAAATATCAAACTAAATATGGAAAAATTAAAAGTAGCAGAATTAATTAAACAATGCACAGGAGAATTTGAAGATAAATTTAAAGCAAACGGCCTTGAAATTATATCTAATATACCTCAAGAAGACATTTGTATTAATGCTGATAGTAGATATATGTATAGAGTAATTGAAAATGTATTTAGCAATATAACAAAATATGCTCTAAAGAATTCAAGAGTATATATAGATGTTGAAAAAAATACAGACAAAATTAATATTAGTATAAAGAATATTTCTAAAGATAAGTTAAATATTTCTCCAGACGAATTAATGCAAAGATTTGTAAGGGGAGATAAATCAAGATTTACAGAAGGAAGCGGACTTGGGCTTTCAATTTCTAAAAGTTTAACAGAACTTCAAAATGGAGATTTTAAAATTTTTATAGATGGTGATTTATTTAAAGTTAATTTAAGGTTTAATATGGTAAAATAAGTTTATCCTCCATCGTATAGATACAAAAAAATTAAAAAAGTAATGTAGGCCTATCCCCTTTGACCTACATTATTTTTTATTTTATTAAAACCTCCACCTTTTTATTTGTTAATTTTATAAATTCTTTTAAATCTTCTTTAGTTCCAACAAGTGTTCCATAATGTATTGGTACTACTACCTTTGCATCTATCTTATCTGCAAGATCTGCTGCTTCTTCTGCATTCATTGTATATTTTCCCCCAATTGGTAGAAATGCAACATCGCACTCTATATTTTGTATTTCTTGGATATTGTCTGTATCTCCTGCAATATAGTATTTTGTATCATTTAATTCAATAATATAACCTACCCAATCATTTTCTTCCTTTCTTTAGTTTTCTTCTAATATCTCTACTTTGCAATTAGTTGCATTCTCTATTTTTAATTATATATGAATGAATTTTTAAATTCAATGTTTATCACTATATAAAACAAAGCAATTCTTCAATGTGAAGACCTGCTTTGAAAAAGTTTTATATTTTATGTAATTTGTCAATTTATGTATGTTACAATAATAAGGAATAGATTGCTAATTTATCTATTGTTCCATATTTCATTAAGTTCTTCAGAAGAAATAATCTTTAATTCATAACAAGCATATTCTAATTCTTGCCTTTTTTCTTTTTCATCTTTAATATTTGTCAAATATTTAATTACAGCCTCCTTACCACCAATCGTAGTATAAAATTCATCCATCTCAGATTTAGTGAATTTACGAATTTCCCCAGTTTCTTTATCTCTCATTTTACAACTTCTTGACAATTCGTTAAATACATAAAGTTGATACATTTTAAATCTATCGTCTTCATCTAAATTGCTCTTTAACATACTAACTGTATCTTCAATGCTATAAACTTTCATTGGTGAATAATAAGTTGTATATGCCATTAAAATGCCGAATAATATTCCTGAAAATACAATCGTAGTAACTACTGCAATAACCACTTTATCTTTACCCATTAATATTCCCTCCAAAACTATTTTTCTTATTATCTATTTTTAGTTTTTTTAATTTTTCGTTTAGTTTGTTTACAATATATCTATCATACTTTCTAACACAATATACTATAATAAAATATAATATTGAATATGCAATTAGATAATATGGTCCAAATGATAAAGCATAATTTAAAAGATTATATAAGTCCTGTCTTGGATCAATGACATTTTCTAATAAAATAGCAAGCATTATTCTTTGGCTAATAAAAGCAATTGTTGAAAAAGAAATAAGACCAATTATATAATAAATAAAATATCTTAAAATAAAATAAATCTTTTTCATTTTATATCCTCCTAGTCTCTAAATATTTCATGATTTCCGATGTCTTTCTTCTGGAAACAACTTCTTCTGTATTATTATCTAGTTTAACAATGATTTTCCCAGTTTGGCTTATATCAAATTTTTTTACATGTCTTATGTTTATAATACATTTTTTAGAAATTCTTATGAAATCCATGCTAATTTTTTCTAACTCATATAATCTACTTTTCACCATATATTTCTTATCTTTTACTACACAATAATTATTTTTTTTATCACTATAAAACATTATAATATCATTGTATTCAATTTCTAATAATGTATAATCATTATCTGCAACTATAACTTTATTCTTATAATTTAGTTCATAATAATTCAAATATTCAATAAACTCATTAATTCTTTTATTATTATCTGAATAATAAATATCTAACATTATTTCATTATTCTCGAGATTATTATCTTTTATAATATTAATTTTCATTTTGTACTACTGTTAATATGTAACAGTACCTCCTATCTTTATAAATATAAGTTTTATCTTTTTAAATTTTATATTATTTAAACATCATTTTCAATTATTTTACACAAGTGGTCTTATAAGAAGATAAGTGGATTTAATTTATATTTTAGGTAAATATTCGCATCGTGAACCGGGAGCTTTATGCAAAGCTCCCGGTTCGAATTTTATTTACTAATTAAAATAAAGTAGAATTAACAAAATAAATGCATTTAGTTTTATATCTCTCATATTTAATTATATATTTATTTTACTTGAGATTTAATTATTTTTTATTGCTTCTTCTGCAAATTTGTTATTTACAATTACATTATATGGTGCTTTTTCTGTTAGTTCTCCTGCTTCTTGCATTACAGTTTGTAATCTGTCAAATGCTTCTTCTTCTAGTACTGGTGTCTCATTCCAAGCATCTATATCTTTATAACTTTGTATTGATTTCTCAAGCATATCTAAATCTGAATCTGGGAAAAAGTCTTGTATCACTTCTGCTATTTCTCTTGCTGTATGTTCTTTTACCCAAACTTCTCCTTTATATATCGCATTTGTAATTCCCTGAATTATTTCAGGATTGTTTTCTATATAACTTTTCTTAGCAAAATATGCTGTATATGGTATTTCTCCTGATGCTTCTCCAACAGAAGCTACAATATATCCTTTTCCTTGTTCTTCTGTCATAGAGGCAGTTGGCTCAAACAATGTTACATAATCAGCACTTCCTCCTGCAAACGCTCCTGCCATTAAATCAAATTTAATACTATCATCAAGAACTAAATCATTTTCCGTATCCAATCCATTTTGCTTTAAAACATATTCGAAAGTCATGTAAGGTACTCCGGCCTTTTCTTCCAGGAATAATGGTAGATCCTTTTAAATCTGTCCATTCAAAATTCTCATTATTTTCTCTGCTTACTAAAAATGAACCATCTCTTTTAGTCATTTGTGCAAAAACTTCTATATAATCTTCTTTTCCTTCGTTATACACATAAATTGCAGCTTCTGGCCCGAGCAAAACCTATATCACTTTGACCTGCTAAAACTGCTGTCATTACTTTATCTGCACCTTGGCCAGTAGTAAGTTCGATATTTAAACCTTCTTCTTCAAAATATCCATTGGCAATTGCAACATATTGAGGTGCATAAAAAACAGAACGAGTTACTTCATTTAAACTTATAGTAGTAAGTCCACTATCATCATTATTTTTATTTTTTAACAATGAATATCCTACAATTCCACCTGCAATTACCAGAATTATAAGTATAATTATAATGTATTTTTTCAAGATTTAATCTCCTTTCTTTTTAAGTAAATTGGAATTTGTTTTTGAGAGGTGAGAGGTGCGAAGTGTGAGGTGTGCTTTTTAGGGCTAGGCTACGAAAGGCTTACCCTAATTTCACACTTCCCACATCCCACTTCTCACTTCACATTCAAATTCCAATTTATCCAAATTTCTTTGTTTTTAATATAATTTTTTCTAGTAGGACTACTGCTTCATACATAATTGCTGCTACAACTGCAAGTATCACAACGCTCGCCATTACTAAGTCTAGTTGGAATACCTGACCTCCATATACTATTAAATATCCGAAGTCCTGCTTTTGATACTAAAAATTCTCCTGATATTACTCCAACTAATGAAAGACCTATGTTTACTTTTAATGAGTTTATAAATGTAGAAATATTTGCAGGAATTACTATCTTTGTTAAAATCTGAAATCTACTAGCATTAAATGTTCTTGCCATTTTTATTTTATCGCTATCTGTACTTAAGAAGCCATTTAATAATTCAAGTATGGTAACAATTAATGATATCGCTCACCTATTCTGTTGACAACAATTAAGTCTTTTTTATTAGTTGTTTCTTCAAACATATCAGAAAACAACCTTTTATCTGTATTATTTATTTTTGTATTTAGTATCTTAACATCTACATTCTGTCCATTTCCTCTCATGTCTTCTATAAGTATTCTTAAAATGTCTTTTTTAGATTTAATATCAAGATATTCAAATGTTTTTAGACAATTATCCATAATATCTAAAATTAATGATGCTGTTTTACTTTCTTCACTTTGGAAACTTATTTCATTTTGTTTGCCTTGTTGTAAATGTAATAATTCATCTTCAATTTGTTTCTTTTCTTGTTTTAATTTCTTTAGTTCTTCATTTATAAACTCGACTACTTCTACATCCATATATTTTAATTTGTCAATTAAATTTTTTATTGATTCAGCAATGTTCTTTAATTTTTTCTTTAATTCTTCTTCTCTTTCTTCTGAATCTATTCTTTCTTTTTTTATTGCCATTTGAGAAAGTTCTTTATAAATTTCAGAAGATGGAACAAATATCTCTTCCAATTTTTGCACCATTAATCTATCTAGTGCTAATCCTGATATATTTTTTCCTTGACATCTTGAGCCTCTGCTTTTTTCCTTTAGCTCACAAGTATAGTAAAATCTTTCTCCTTCTGATACTTTTGGTCTCATATATGAGCCACACTCTGAACATCTTAATAATCCAGAAAATAAGAAATCATGTTTACAATCTGCTCTATATCTTTTTTCTTTGTTTTTCTCTAGTAAGTCTTGAATTCTAACCCAAACTATACCTTTTTTAAAAGCAGGTGGATGAAATCCTACTGAAACAATCCAATCTTTTACATCAGTGTCCTTTTTACCATCCCTTTTACCATATCCCATCAAACCATATTTGCCATCAAACTTTGCTCTATCTCCTTCAGCATAAATTTTTACTCCTTTTCTTTTAAAAAATTCCAAAACATCAAGATCATTTGGAGCATATACTGGATTGACTAATATTCTTCTTAATGTACTAACAGAATAGTCCAAATTATTTCTAGAACAAATATTATTTTGTAAAAAGTAAGATTTTAATTTGTTTAAAGATTTTAATTCTAAAAATTTATAACCTATTTCTTCTATTAGTTTCATTTCTTCTTCAACAGGAACTAACATACTAGCAGTTTTCTTTTTCTTCTCAAGAATATTGTATTCTCCCTCTTCATAGACATCAACCATTTCAATCCTTTTTGAGCCATATCCTGTTGGTGTCGGTCCACCTAGCCATCTTCCTGTTTTTGCTAGTTCAATCATATTGTCTCTTATTCTTTCTGCAATTACTTCTCTTTCTAATTGTGCAAAAACAGATGCTATATACATCATTGCTCTTCCCATAGGTGTCTTTGTATCAAATTGTTCTTTTATTGATACAAAACTTGTTCCCAATTCTGCTATATGATTCATAAGATTAGAAAAATCGGCTATATTTCTACTAATTCTGTCCAATCGATAACATATAAGTATATTAAATGGTTTTTTATTTTCTTCAATTAAAAATTGTCTAAATCTTGGTCTGTCAATATTTCCACCTGAAAATCCATCATCTTCATATATAACAATTTCGACTTCATACTTATCTCGTGGATAATGTTCATTTATATATTTCATTGCTATTTCTACTTGATTTCCGACAGAATCGCCTTTGTCTGAATACTTTGATTTTCTTGAATATATTGCAATTCTAATTTTTTCTTTCATAAAGAACTCCTTTTTTTGTTGTGATTTTAACTCTGCTTCCCTGTTATTTCAAGTCTTTCAAGTTCTTTTAATATTTGTTTTCGTACTATTTCTTTTTGATTATGGTTTATGTTTAAACTTTCAATATTATGTTTTATAAATAATGCTTTTATAAAGGCTAAGTTATGGATACTTTCCTCTCCATAAGAGAAATTAATATTTATATCCATTCTATCCCCCTTATAAAATATATGATAAATTCCTATTGGTATTACCATTTAATTTTTTTTGGAACATCATATGTAGCCACTATATCTGACTTCAGCTTATAAGATTTTGTTTTATTATCATATCTATAAATAGATGTATTCCAATCTCTAAAAACTCTATTCCCTATAGGTGTTCTTCCTCTTGAAAGTTTTAATGTTGCTTGTATATGTTGATTCTTTAATATCGCATAATCATTTTGTTTTCTCTTTCTAATAACTGATTCAGCCTTTTTTTTATTATGCTTTTTTATTGATATTTCTTTTCTTCTTGCTTTTTCATTTTTATATCTAATATCCTTTAAATGAATTTTGCAGAATTTTCTGCAAGTATTTCTATGTATGAGAAACCCTGTTTATTTTAAAATTATTATAGAAAATGGGGGATTTAAATTGAATTACAAAATATTTGCAGAACTTCTTGATGTATTCGCTTCTACTCTTGCCAATGTTGAACTTGGAAGAATACAAATATCTTATATAATGCTATTAAAATAATAATATATTTAGAAATAAATATATTGGAGCATAGAAGTTAGTTGTTCGATTGACTATCTTCTATTTTTTATAAATAATATACAGGTTACTATAGTTAGCAACCTGTATTTGTATTTTATTGCTTACTTATATATTAATCTATATTACCTCATCTAGTACAACAATCATCCTTACGCTAGTTAAATAATTAGGTTCAGCTTCTAGAGCATCACCATAATTATATATTGCTACTGTTTGACCAACTTTTAGCTGTTCAAAATTAATATCGGTTTCGTTCCATTTTATTTTAAAATTATCGCCTATATTATCTAAGTATACATCAAAATAATATTCTCCTCTATGATTTATATCGTTTATATTTAAGCCTTTTATTTTTATTTCTTTTATACCATAAACTTCAGAATCAGATATTTCTTCTATAGTTGCATAAAATGTATCTGGATATATTCCTTCTGTTATCGTTTCATGGTAGGCATCTGCAACTCTAAAATATCCATATCTAAATTGGAAGTAACAATATGTCATTACTACTAAAGCTATTGCTAATATAATAATTATAATCAATTTTAATATTCTTAACTTTTCACTATATTTCTTTATGTATTTAACTTCTCGATTATCTCTTTTTGAACTATTAATATTTAAATCTTTTTGCATATTTTTAAATGTTTTTTTACATTCGTCACATTCTTTTAAATGTTCTTCAATATAATTATTGGTTTCTTCATTTGTTAGTTTTTCAATATAATTTGGTAATAAGTCTTGAATAATTTTACAATCTCTGTTCTCTCTCATACCAATCACCCTCCTTTAATTGATTCTTTCCTCGATAAAATGTTACTCTAGCCCAGTTTTCTGTTTTATTCAAAATAATTCCTATTTCTTTAAAACTTAGCTCTCCTGTTATTCTTAAATATATGACTTCTCTTGTTTTTTTATCTAGTTTTTGCATTCTTCTATATAAACGCATTTTTTCATCATTAGAAATAATTTGTTCTTCTATATTATTATCTAAGCCGAATTTCTAATAGTTCTTCTTCGATATTTACAATCTTTTTATATTTTTTACAGTAGTCATACCATAAATTTTTAGCAATCTGGCACAACCATACTGAAATCTTACATTCACCTTTATATGTATCAATTTTCTTAACAGCTCTATAAAAAGTTTCTTGAGTTAGTTCTTCAGAAATATCGTTATTTCGAGTTAAACAGAATAAATATTTGTTTACTATTTCAAAATATTGTTCATATATTTTTTCCATATCCTGCATAACATTTATCCTCCTTTACATATATGACGATTGAGATTGAATTTCGTTACGAAACACATAATTTTTTTATAAATTTATCTAAAAAGCAGATTTATATATTTACATATTGTCATTTTTTTAATTATATATCGATTTTATTTTTTATAATTTTCTGTCTATTGATTACATATTTAATCAAGTTCTTAAGAAGTAATAATTTTTAATAATTGTCTAATTCAACTTATTTAAAACTGTATAAATTACGGTTTTAATAGAAGGTTTTGTATCATCATAAAATTTAAAATATTCCTTTAAAACCTTTGATTCGCATTTATAATACATTAATTCTGTTGCATTATTAATATTACATTTTATATTATGTGGTGTTTTGTTGTACATTTTTGCAATTATAGGATATACATCTCTTTGCAGGTTATCTAATAAAATATCTCTATTTGTATATATATTAAGTATTGCTTCAATTAAATAAATGGTTCCTTTATAATTTATATCATAACCAATTTTTTTTAATTCATCTATAATCTTTTTTCTTTTAGCAGAAATATCTTTATGTTCAATTAATCTATTTATTCTAAATGCGATCTCATGTGTTTTTGTTCCTTTGATAACATAATCAAATACTAATGGATTTTTCATTAATTGTGAAAAATAACTATCATCTCCAGAAATTACAATTATTGAATTCTTATATTTTTCTTTTTGTAAATTGGATAAATTATCTAATACTTCAATTCCACTAAAAATTGGCATACGCAAATCTAATATTATAATATCTATTTTTTCATTATCTAATACTTGTAATACCTCTTTTCCATTAGTACACAAGTTACATATCTTAACTTCCTCATTACTTAAAATATTATTAATCAAATCTTTAGAAAAATTCAAATCATCATCAGCTATTAATATATTAACCAAATTTATCACCTGCCTGTCAACATTTCTAGTGTAATAAGAACATACATTATTTCCTTACAATGAACAAAATTGATATTTTATATTTTCATTGTGTATATTCTTCGATTATTAAAACAATCCACTTATCCTAATCGAGTAGAGGATAATTCTTAATGAATTTCTCCCCTCTCACACCACCGTACGTACCGTTCGGGTATACGGCGGCTCAATTTATATTAAATGTGAACTTTTTCATATTGGTCTAGTAGGAATACTAGACCTCTTTTTCTTAATCTTTCTTTATTAATATCAAATTGAATATATCTGCTTTTACAAATTTGATAATAACCTTTACAAGTATTAGCACAATTAAAAGCTATTTCATGCGATATTCCTAGTTGCCTTAATGATTTATATCTTTTCATTGTCTTTTTCCACTGTTTCCAGATTATTACTCTTATTCTAGTCCTTAGATGTTTATCTATTTTTATTAGCATATTTTTCATATTCGCTATCCTGAAGTAATTGACCCAACCTTTTACAACATAATTTATTTTCTCAATTCTATTTTCTAGACTAATACTCCAACTTCTGTTTGTTAATTCTCTAAGCTTTCTTTTTAATTTTTGAAATGATTTTATACGTGGTTTTGGCCTTCATTGTTCTTTCTTATCTTTCCAAAAGCTAAATTCTAAATATTTTGTGTCTGTGGGTCTCGTTACTTTACTTTTCTCTGCATTTACTTTTAACCCTAGTTCCTTTTCAATAAATTTTGTTATTGATGTTAAAACTCGGTTCGCTGCTTTTTCACTCTTAACAAGTATTATACAGTCATCAGCATATCTAACAAAGTTTAGTCCTCTTACCTCAAGTTCTTTATCTAGTTCATTTAGCATTATATTACTTAGTAATGGACTTAGATTTCCACCTTGTGGTGTCCCTACATATGTTGCTTTTACTATTCCTTTTTCCATTACTCCTGCACTTAGATATTTTCTTATTAATGACACTACATCTCCATCTCTTATTGTCTTTCCTATTATTGTTATTAACTTATCTTGATTTACTGTGTCAAAGAAATTCTCTAGGTCAATGTCTACAATTCATTCGTACTTGTTGTTTAAGTATTCTAATGCCCTGACCACTGCTTGCTCACAACTCCTATTAGGTCTAAATCCAAAACTGTTATCATTAAATTGCTTTTTAAATATTGGACTTATTACCTGAAATATTGCCTAAAGTTCCATATCTGTTTCCTCTTTTCCTTTCCGTAGATAGATAAAACATTGATTTTGAGTAACCCTCTGAGATACGCTCATACTCTCCTCATTAACACATTCTAATTATTATCTATCACTAAATTTTAGTGAGTAGAAAACACTACAAATTGTTCAGTCCTTCGAAAAAAAAATTTTTTCCTACTATGACCTCTGCTGACTACTTGTGATAAATCTTTTTCAACCATATTTCTTACTATGTATTCCTCGACGTTTCCTGAATACTCTATGTCCACAAGTTCTCACAGGGTAAGTCGTTTAACTTTCATTCTTTACTCGCTTGATTTACTGCATAAGGTTACGTATATCTTTTAGGCTTTTGCTTGTATAGTAGCATTACCTACTTATACAGCCTTAATATCAAGTTTTTGTACATCAAGCCAGAACTTTGATACACACTTCCTCCACTTCCACTTCGCAATGGATAGCTTGTATTTCTCTATATGGTTGGCGATATATACCTCCACTACGGACTTTCACCGATTAGCTAAACGACATGCCTGTCGCACTATAAATAGGGTATCCAAAATAGGATACCCTACCTCCGTACTGCTGTCTAGCCCAGCAATGCTAAACTTAATTTACATTATCAAAATAACACTCTTTTGATAAATTAGTTGCCATAAGCATATGCCGTTCCAGTACCTGTCTGTGTCCTGATCTGTATTGTGTATACATCACTACCACACCAGAATTGTCTCTGTGCACCGTTTCCTGCTACAGCTCCAGATTCTTGCCACACAACATTGCCACTCTTACCTAACATACGAATGTCGGATGGAGCAACAACAAGTCCAATTGTTCCTAAATTATAACTGGCAATCCACACGTCGCAATTAAATCCAGTAGTGGATGACGCTATTGTTTTCCACGATGTATTTATAGATAACGCGTTACCTGCAGAAGGATAAGGATATCTATTGGCATACGTTGTAACATCGTTGTAGTTTGAAACAACAGCTGATTTGTTTGGGCTTTCAGCCGCAAATGCGTTTAAGGTATAACCTAAACACATAACTAAAATTAATGCAATACCAAGAATTCTTTTGATCTTATTGCTTTTCATATTAGCTTTCATCCTTTCTGAAATGCATTAACTAAGACAAAGACAACAATACGAATAAGTCATACTGAATTGAATCATTTTGTTTCAACACAGTATTAACTTTTTCCAATACCTCATAAAGAAATATTAATTAGTTTTATATCATAATTTAGCAATAAATATAAAAAAAGATAAAAAAAGATAAAAATCGAACCTACCTTATGTAATTACTCTCTTTATTGTTTTTCAATCTTATTTGTCCACCACATATTATCATAATTATTAAAATAATTGTAGTAATTTCTGTAAAAATTTATTAATTCTCTCATAAAATTTAATTTAACCTATCTCGTTAGCATAGAAATTAGTTGTTCGGTTGACTAGCTTCTATTTTTTTGTTAAAAATTGTTTTTTCTTGACTTTTTATGTTCAATATAAATCAATCATATCGTCTATTATTACTAATTCACTAACATTTTTTCAGGATTTGACATTAAAAATTCTACATATTCTGATAGTTTTGTTTTTTCTGTAAATTTTAGAGTTTTTACAATTTTATCAATTTTCTTTAAATTTATAATTTCGATTTGCATTAATTCATATGTTCTGTAACTATCTTCACTTACAACAATTGCTTTTTCGCTTGTTTTTGAATATAACATAATCGTTTTCTAAAATATATCATTTGCTCTCCAAAATTTTTAAATTCATGTTTTGGAATATACAATGGTACTCTATCTAGTTTTAATTTTATATTTCCTTTAATATTTTCCTTTTCTTTTATCTTTGAGAACAGGTTTGCCAGTGCTTGTCTATCTAAGGAGATCCATTTTGTCATAGAGTTTGAAGGCTCTTCAGGTTCGCCTGTTCTTGTTGCCATCAGATTACCGTCGCAATAGCCAGTGCCATTACAATAATTGCTGAGGTGCCTGCCCCTACCCAAATTATTATTACTGGTCCGCAGTGCTATTTTAGGAAGGCTATTTAATACTACTAGAAAAGGTTCTGACACTCTTGACAAAAATTTAGACCACCATAATATTATTGCAATAATTACTCCAAGTGTCGCACCAGATAAAAATCCAACTAATGTTTCATAAACCGTTACTCCTAAATGTTCTAATAAACCATTTTGTGATAAGTTCATAAATGTTTCTAGCATTCTACTTGGCTGGCTTGTTATAAAACTATCTATTACTCCCTTATTTGCAAGTATTTCCCACAATGCTATAAAGGAAATTAGTATTGAAATTTGTGTTATAACTACTAATATTTTTGTAGTTCTTATTTTGTTTAAATATTTTTTTCTTTCTGCCGAATTATTCTTCTTTTGCATCTACATCAAGCTCCTTCCATAGGCTATCAAAGTATTTACTAAACTTAGGACTTTTACGGCAATTCATTGGATCTCTATTCTCCATTTCAAAATCAATTATATGTGTTTTTTTAACAGTTGCCGGTCTTGACTTAAGTACTATTACTCTATCTGACATACTTATTGCTTCTGATATATCATGTGTTACCATTAATGTAGTTATATTTTCATTTTTTAGAATATTGTATATGTCCTTTGTAACCATTATTCTTGTTTGATAATCCAAAGCTGAAAATGCTTCATCAAGTAACAAAATTTCTGGCCTAATTGCAAGTGTTCTAATTAATGCAACTCTTTGTCTCATTCCCCCAGATAATTGAGATGGGTATTTGTCTTTAAATTCATAAAGATTATACTTTTTTAATAGCTTCTTTACATATTCCTCATTTTCTTTTGTTTTTCTTTTTGTTATTTCTAATCCAAATATAACATTGTTATAGATGGTTCTCCACTCAAGCAAACTATCTTTTTGAAGCATATACCCAATCTTATTTGATACACCTTCTGATTCTAAGTTATCTACATAGATTTTTCCACTTGACTTTTTTTCTAGTCCTGCAATTATTGAAAGTAATGTAGACTTTCCGACACCCACTTGGCCCTATTATACTAACAAATTCTCCTTCATTTACTACAAAATTTATATTTCTTAAAGCTTCTATTTCTCCGTTTTTTGCCTGATATGTTTTACTTACATTTTCCACTCTTAATACTTGTTTCATTTTATTCCTCCTACTATATTAATAATATATTCTTACTTATGTAAATTGGTTACAATAGCATTTTTTAATTATCAGTTAAATTGGAATTTGTGTGATTAAATTAATTGCAAATATTGTAGGGGTCGCCGCCCTCGGCGACCCGAAAATATTGGTATGCGGGT